>JBJONS010000234.1:0-5393 GCA_046051725.1 Pseudomonadota bacterium
GGACAACAAGTCCAGCAACGGCACCCTGGTGAACGGTGAGCTCATCACCGAGCGCCGGCTGTTCGGCGGTGAAGAGGTCATCATCGGCGAGACCTACTTCCGCTTCCGGATCATGTGACCAAGGCTCCTGCCCGGGCGCAGTGGAGGGGCGGTGAGCGGAGCCAGCCGGCGCCCCTTCCTGACCACCGCCCGGGCTGGTGAGCTGCTCGGCGTCACGGCGCCGACGGTGATCGCCTGGATCAACCAAGGTTCTCTGCATGCCCACCTGACCCCAGGTGGGCATCGTCGCATCGAGCCCGCAGAGCTCCAGCGCTTCGCCGCCCAGCGCGGCCTGCTGCTCAAGGCGCTCGCGCCGGTCGCCGCGCCGCCGGGCGCCGCGCCAGACGCGGTCCTGCTCTGGGACAGCGAGCGGGACTACGCCGACACGGTGGCCGAGTTCGTCGCGATGGGCCTTGGCCTTCTGCCCGTCGTGGTCGACGATCTCGTCGAGCTCAGCTTCCAGCTCGGGCGCACCCGGCCGCGGGCGGTCGTGGTCGAGTGGGGGCTGCTCGAGGCGGCGGGCCTGCAGCGGCTCAAGGACCTCGTCGGCCCTGGTCCCCGCTGGGTCGCCTGCCTGCCGATGGCGGACGCCGCGGCCTCGCAGCGCGCGATCACCTTCGGCTTCCACCTGACCATCCACCGCGGCCAGCCCATGGGCAGCGTGGTCGAGGCGCTGCGCCCCTGAGCCCGGCTCAGCCCCCGGTGGTCGGGGCCGCGGCGAACAGCCGCTGATCGCGGGCGTCGTCGGCCAGGTCGGCGAGCCGCGCAGCCGGGCCGGACTTGCCCCGGCGCAGCGCGACCAGCTCGGCGCAGACGCTGAGCGCGATCTCCTCGGGGGTCTCGGCCCCCAGATCGAAGCCGACCGGCGCGCGCAGGCGGCGCAGCGCCTCGGCGCTGACCCCGGCGGCGCGCAGGCGCAGGTGGAAGCGGTTGACCTTGGTCTTGCTGCCGATCATGCCGAGCCAGCGCAGATCTGCGCCGATGAGGGCCTCGACGAGCTCTTGATCGAGCGCGTGGTCGTGGGTCACGATCAGGTGGCTGGCGCGCGGGCCGCGGGCGGTCGCGCCGACCGCGCGCCGGGGGTCGCGGCCGATGCGGGCGACGGCCTCGGGCAGGCCGGGCGCCTCGAGCCACTCAGGGCGGTCATCCACCAGGGTCACCTGGAATCCAAGGGGGACGGCGAGGCGCGCCACCGCCCGTCCCACGTGGCCAGCGCCGTAGATCACCAGGGGCTCGGCGGGGGTCAGCGGCTCCACGAACGCGTCCATCGCCCCTCCGCAGCACATCCCCAGCTCGCGCGTGAGGTGCACCCGCACCCGCCGCGGCCGGCCCTCGGTGATCGCGTCCGCTGCCTCGGCCCGCAGGCGGTGCTCGAAGGCGCCGCCGCCGACCGTGCCCACCAGGTCGCCGTCCTCGTAGACCAGCATGCGCGCGCCAGCGGCCCGGGGCGCAGAGCCGTCCACGCCGACCACGGTGACCAGCGCGGCGCGGCGCTCCCCGTCGGCGACGGCGGCCGCGGCGGCAAAAACAGGATCCACGCGCGCTCCCCGGCGAGTTTGCAGAGGTGCTCCATATCCCCCGGGCGCCGCGGCCGGGGGCCGATGCTACGGCCCCCGCCCGGAGGTCCGATGCGCGCTGGACACGACCTGATCCTCATCCTCGACTTCGGCAGCCAGACCACCCAGCTCATCGCCCGGCGGGTGCGCGAGCAGGGCGTCTACTGCGAGATCTGGCCGTGCACCCACGCGCCCCCGGCGCCCGGCGCGCTGCCCGGGCTCCGCGGCCTGGTCTTGTCGGGGGGCCCGAGCTCGGTCGATGACGCCGAGGCGCCCCCCTTCGACGCCGCTTGGCTGGCCCTCGGCGTGCCGGTGCTCGGCATCTGCTACGGGATGCAGCTGCTGGCGCACCTCCTCGGCGGGCGGGTCCACCGCGCGCCGCACCGCGAGTTTGGCCCCGCATCCGTCGAGGTCATCGACCACCAGGGCATCTTCGCCGATGTGGCCGCGACCACCCGGGTGTGGATGAGCCACGGTGACCAGGTCGAGGCGCTCCCGCCGGGCTGGCGGGCCACCGCCCGCACCGAGACCTGCCCGGTGGCCGCGATGGCGGACGCCTCTGGTCAGTTCCAGGGGATCCAGTTCCACCCCGAGGTGACCCACACCGTGGATGGGGTGGCGCTGCTCCGCTCCTTCGTGTTCGGCGCCTGTGGCGCCCGCGGCGACTGGACCATGGGCAGCTTCATCGACGAGCAGGTCGCCAAGGTCCAGGCCCAGGTCGGCGAGAAGCACGTCATCTGCGCGATGTCCGGCGGGGTTGACTCGGCGGTGACCGCGGCGCTGCTCCACCGGGCCCTCGGCCCGCAGCTCCACTGCGTGTTCGTCGACAATGGCGTGCTGCGCGCCGGAGAGGCCGAGGCGGTCGCCGCCGAGTTCTCCGAGCTCGACCTGACGGTCGTCGACGCCGCGGCGCTGTTCATCGACAAGCTGGCCGGGGTCACCGATCCCGAGCGCAAGCGCAAGATCATCGGCCAGACCTTCATCGAGGTCTTCGAGGTCCAGGCGGCGCTGCTGCGCGAGAAGCACGGCAGCATTGACTTTCTGGCCCAGGGCACGCTCTACCCCGACGTCATCGAGTCGGTGTCGTTCCGGGGCCCCAGCGCGACCATCAAAAGCCACCACAACGTCGGCGGGCTGCCCGATCGCATGCGCATGGCGCTCATCGAGCCGCTGCGCGAGCTGTTCAAAGACGAGGTGCGCGCGCTCGGCGCGGCGCTGGGGCTCTCGGCCGCCCGGGTGCACCGCCAGCCCTTCCCGGGCCCGGGCCTCGCGGTCCGCGTGCTGGGCGAGGTGCGGGCGGACCGGGTCGCGGTGCTGCAGCGCGCCGACGCCATCGTCGCCGAAGAGATCCGCAAGGCCGGCCTCGAGCGCGGGCTTTGGCAGAGCTTCGCCGTGCTGCTGCCGGTCCGCAGCGTCGGCGTGATGGGCGACGCCCGCACCTACGAAGAGACCTGCGCGCTCCGGGCGGTCCACAGCACCGACGGCATGACCGCGCAGGTGGCCCAGCTCCCCTGGGAGCTGCTCGAGCGGGTGTCCAGCCGCATCATCAACGAGGTGCGCGGAATCAACCGGGTGGTCTACGACATCAGCAACAAGCCGCCGGCGACCATCGAGTGGGAGTGAGGCCAGGCGCGCGGCGGTCCGGTCGGCGGACGCTCAGCCCGCCTCGGCCTCGGCGTCCAGGGCCTCAAGCGCCCGCCGTTGCAGGGCGAGGCCCAGGCGCAGGCTCAGCTCGGCCAGGCCGCAGGACGGCCGGGCGAGGTTGTCGCGGAAGAGGACGACCGCGGACGGCGCGGTGCGACCCGGGGCGGGAGGCAGGGCGACCGCGTCGATGAACGGCGAGAGGGGAGGGGAGCTGGCCTTCAGCAGCGCCCGGTCGGGGAACGGCGCCCACCGTAGCGGCACTGCGCGGTAGAAGTCCCGCACCAGCGGCGGCAGGCCGTCGCGGGCGGCGGTCAAGGCGCGGGTCCAGTCGGCCTCGGACCACTCCATCGGCCGAGCGAAGGTCGTTGGGTCGAGGGCTTCCGCCTGAAGCGCGGCGGCGCGGGCCTCTGCCGGGCGGCCCGCGCGCTCCAGCGAGACCGACAGGTGGTGCCAGCCCAAGGGCGAGCCCGGCGCGGCGGCGGTGGCGTGCTCGGCGGCCTCCACCGCCTGCTCGGCGTCGGCGTCCAGCAGCAGCGCCAGCGCGAGCAGGGCCCAACACTCGGCGTTCTCGGGGCGGGCGTCGAGCACCTGGCGCAGCGCCGCGGCGGCCATGGACCCGTCGCCCGTCCGCACGGCAGCGCGCCCGACGACGATCAGCGCGTCGACGTCCTCCGGCGTACGGTGGAGGAGCTGCTCGGCTTCTGCCAATGCCCGGTCTGCGTCCCCCTCCGATAGGGCCCCGCTGGCCGCGCCGAGCCGCAGCTCGGCCATCACGGCCGAGTCGATGACCCACGCCGCGGTGGCCCCGTGCCCGCCGGTGCCGCCCAGCTCGCCCGGACGCCGTCCTCGACTAAAGGGCATAGTAGAGGATGAACGCCAGAATGGCCGCGAGGATCACGAGCACGACGGCGACCGCGCCGGCGACCATCTTGGCCGGGGGCTTCTCGGCGAGGGGCTCAGGCGGCGGGGGCGGCTCGACGGGCGGCGCCGCGGCGGGCCGGGGCGCAGGCGCCGGGACGGGGCCCGCCACCTTCGGCGGGGTGATGGCGGCCGCCGCGCGCGGAGAGAAGGCGCCTGCGCGAAGCGCGTGGGCGAAGGTCGCGAATTCAGCGACGTCGCGGCAGAGGTCCAGGTCGCTCAGCAGCCACTGCTCGAAGACCCGCTCTTCTTCCGGGCTGGCCATGCGGGCCGCTTCGTAGAGCGGCATCGGCGCGCGGTCGAGGTCGGGGTCGGTGGGGGCCACGCTGAAGTTGACCCCTTCGTTCTGCCGCAGGCGGCGCTTGAGGGCGTAGCGGGCGTCGAGCAGCGCCAGCGGCCAGCCGCCCCGGGCCTCGGCGGCGTCGACGAGGCGCTGCAGGTTGACCCGGGGGTCGAAGGCGAGGTGCAGCAGCTCGACGTGCTCGGGCTGCAGGGCCGTGCGGGCGCGCTGCAGCAGCTCGGTGGGGGAGCGGTGCCCAGTCAGCGCGTTGGGGAAGTCGCCGCCCTCGGTCCGAAGCCCCGCGGCCTCGAGCTCGCGCTGGACCACCCCATGGGCCCAGTCCACCAGCTCGCCGGCCCGAGACACCGCGGTGATGCCGCTGGCGAAGTTGGCGCAGGCGCGCTCGAGGGGCTCGCGGCCGCGGCGGTCGCCGAGCCGCACCGCGGTGATCGCGTAGTACCAGTCGGTCACCATGCTCGCCATGGCCTGACCGGCCTCAGCGTCGCCGTTTTGCCACTGCTTGAAGAGCTGCTGCGGGCTGTGCGCCTGGCCGTCCGACATCTGCACCCTCATCATGAGCGGGCGTTGGGCTGGCCCAACGGGCGCCATTCCATGCCCTGGCGCGCTCAGCCCGGAACCCGCACGCGCGCGGGCGCGACGCGCCGAGCGCATCGTAACCGGCGGCGCCGCGCTGCACCCTCCCAAAGTGCAGAGCGGCGTCAGGACGGTTGTTCTGTGCGTGGTCGCCGCGGTCCGGTCGCGGACCCGAGGCGCGCTGGCGGGCCGGTGGGGCGCCGGCGGTCGCCCTCTGCGCTCGCCCGCGGGCCCGCCCGCGGCCACGGTCCGCGGGCGCGCGGGCTCGGTCGCTGCGCGACCGCCGCGGCGCGGCGCGCGCCGGTCAACCGGGCGCGGTGAAGCGCTGTTCCCCCGGGCCCCTCGGCGCGCGGCGGCGGCCT
>JBJONS010000235.1:0-12617 GCA_046051725.1 Pseudomonadota bacterium
ACCGCCACCGCCGGGGCGCGCGCCGCCGCCGGGGCGACCGCCGCCGCCGCCGCCGGGGCGACCGCCGGGCCGACCCTGGGGCTTGTGCTGGGGCCGCTGGCTGGCGCTCGGCCGGCCGGGGCTGCCCGGGGGCGGCGGCACGGCGGCCTCGCAGTGCCAGGGGTGCTCGTCGTCGGTGATCAGCTCGACGCCGGTCAGCCGCTCGATGTCGAGCAGGTAGGCGATCTCTTCGCGGTCGCAGAAGCTGATGGCCTTGCCGCTGCGCCCGGCCCGGCCGGTCCGGCCGATCCGGTGCACGTAGGACTCGGGCTCGTTGGGCAGGTCGTAGTTGATCACGTGGCTGACGCCGTCGACGTCGAGGCCGCGGCTGGCGACGTCGGTGGCGACCAGCACCTTGAGCTTGCCGGCGCGGAAGGCGCCGAGCGCGGCCTCGCGGGCGTTCTGCGACTTGTTGCCGTGGATGGCGGCGGACTCGATGCCGGCCTGCTCGAGCGACTTCACGAGGCGGTTGGCCCCGTGCTTGGTCCGCGAGAAGACGATGACCTGCTCGATGGGCACGTTGCGCAGCACGTGGGCCAGCAGCTTGGGCTTGTCGGACTTCTCGACGAACATGACGTCCTGGTCGATGCGCTCGACGGTCGTCGCCGGCGGCGTGACCTCGACCTTGGCCGGGTCGACGAGGAAGCTGCGGGCCAGCTCGGCGATGGCCGGCGGCATGGTCGCGCTGAACAGCAGCGACTGGCGCTGTTTGGGCAGCAGGGGCAAGATCCGCCGGATGTCATGGATAAAGCCCATGTCCAGCATGCGGTCGGCCTCGTCGAGCACAAAGAACTCGACCTGCTTGAGATCGACGTAGCCCTGCTGGTGCAGGTCGAGGAGGCGCCCGGTGGTCGCCACCAGGATGTCGAGCCCGTTGCGCAGGGCGTCGACCTGGCGGCCCTGGCCAACACCGCCGAAGATGACGTCGTGGCGCAGGTTCAGGCCCTTGCCGTACACCTGGAAGCTCGCGCCGATCTGGGCCGCGAGCTCGCGGGTGGGCGAGAGCACCAGGGCGCGGATCTTGCGCGGCGCCTTGGGCTCGTTGGGCCGGCTGTGCATGAGCTGCAGGACCGGCAGCGCGAAGGCCGCGGTCTTGCCGGTCCCGGTCTGCGCGCAGCCGACGACGTCGCGGCGGGCCAGCAGGAGCGGGATCGTCGCGGTCTGGATGGGCGTGGGCTGCGTGTAGCCCTCGGCCGCGACGTTCTGGAGGAGGGTGGGGATGAGGCCGAGGGGCGCGAAGCCATCCTCGGCGGGGACCGGCCGCGTCTGCGCGGCGGGGGTCGGCGTGTCGAGCTGCAAAAGTCTTCCGGTCGCCCCGGGTCGGGTCGCCTCGGCGAGCTTGGGGCGGCTGGCGACCGCCTATGCCGGCGGGGGCCCGGCCGGACCGGCCCCCCGCGCTTGTGGCGCGGCTGTCACCGGGGCCGCGCTGGGGGCGGGTCGGCGCTCCGAACAGACCGGACCGCCCAGACCGCCCCGACGCACCCCGGGCCTCAGAGCCCCATCAGCCGCTGAAACAGCTTGGCGAAGCCCCGGTACGGCGGGTTGAGCATGTTCATGCCGTTCATCCGGCTCTGGTGCATCACCGCCTTCTCGTGCGAGAAGGTCCGGAAGCCCGCGTAGCCGTGGTAGCTGCCCATGCCCGAGGGGCCGACGCCGCCAAAGGGCATCGTCTCTTGGGTCACGTGGATGAGGGCCTCGTTGATGCCGGCGCCGCCGCTCACGGTGCGCTCGAGCACGTCCTCGACCCGCTTGCCCTTGTGGTCGAAGTAGTAGAGCGCTAGCGGCCGGGGGCGGGCGTTGACGAAGCGCACCGCGTCCTCGAAGTCGTCGTAGGGCACCACCGGCAGCACCGTGCCGAAGATCTCTTCGGTCATGCAGGCCGCGTCTTTGGGCGGGTCGACGATGAGGGTCAGGGGCAGCTTCTTGCCGAGCTTGGCGTCATCTTCGTTCGCCGGGTTGCAGCGGACGACCTTCGCGCCCCGCTGCTCGGCCTCGGACACCAGCGACATCAAGCGGCGGTGGTGGTTCTCGCTGATGATGGCCGTGTAGTCGGCGTTGTCACCGACCGTCGGGTACATCTTGGCGAAGGCCGCCTGGGCCGCGCTGACGAAGCCATCGACCTCGGCCCGGTGCACCAGCGCGTAGTCGGGCGCGATGCAGGTCTGGCCGCTGTTGAAGCACTTGGCCCAGACCGCCCGCTCGGCCGCCTGGGTGGTCGAGAAGCTGCTGTGCACGATGAAGGGCGACTTGCCGCCCAGCTCGAGCGTGACCGGCACGAGGTTCTCGGCGGCCGCCTTCATCACCGCCCGGCCGACCTTGGTCGAGCCGGTGAACAGCAGGTGGTTGAAGGGCAGCCCGGCGAAGGCCGCGCCCACCTTGGCGTCGCCTTCGACGATCTGCACGACGTCTTCGGGGAAGACCGACTTGAGCAGGGCGCGCAGCGCCGCCGAGGTCTTGGGCGTCAGCTCGCTCGGCTTGATCAGGGCCCGGTTGCCGGCCGAGATGGCGGCCACCAGCGGATCGAGCGAGAGCTGGATCGGGTAGTTCCACGGCGCGATGATGCCGACCACGCCGAGCGGCTGGTAGCGGACCTGGGCGGTGGCCGGGCGCAGCTGCCAGCCGACCTCGCGCTCTTGCGGCTCCATCCAGTCGAGCAGGTTCGCGCGGGCGAAGCTCGAGCTCTCGACGATGCGGGTGAGCTCGGCGAGGCCGGTCTCGACCGTGCTGCGGTTGCCGAAGTCCTCGTTGACCGCGGCGATCAGCGCGTCTTTCTGGGCCTTGACCGCCGCAGAGAGCGCCTTGAGGTAGGCCATGCGCTCTTTGTAGCTGAGGCCGCCCTTGCTGTCGTAGGCCGCGCGCAGGGCGTCAAAGGCCCCGTGCATGAGCTGCAGGTCGGCGTCCTCACCCCCGGTGCTGTCTTCGGCGGGGTGGCTCTCGGTCTGGTCGCGCATGGCGTCCTCCAGGGGTGTGGGGCGGAGGGGGCGGCAGGGGCTGCCCCGCGCCGGAGCGCGAGGCGGGGCCCACAGCTTGCCGGCCGCCTTAGCCCGCTGGCGCGGGGCCTGCGGGGCCCGCGGGCCGGTGGAGCAGAGACGACCACGCGCCCGCGCGGAGTGCTCCGGCGGGCGCGTGGGGATGGCGCTGGCCGCGCCGTCCGGACTACTTCAGGGTCGCGTTGACCTTGAGCAGCACGTTGTCCTTGATGAGGTCGTCGGGCTTGCCGGGGTAGGTGATGCCGAAGTCCTGGCGGTTGAGGGTGAACTCGGCGACCAGCAGCGTGCTGCCGTCGGCGTTCGCCGTCACGGTGGCGGGCAGGCTCAGCTCTTTCTTGACGCCGTGCAGGTCAAGCGTGCCCTTGATGGTCACGTTCGGCTGACCCGCGGCGGCGCCGGCGATCTGCTCGACGGCGCTGCTCTCGAAGCTGGCGGTCGCGAACTTCGCCACGTCAAAGAAGTCGGGGGACTTGAGGTGCTCGGTGAGCTTGGGGGCGTCCGAGCTGACGCTGGCGAGGTCGACCGTGGACTTGACCGAGGTCAGCTTGCCGGCGTCGACCGTGCCGTCGATGGTGAAGGTGGCGAAGCCGCCCGGGTGATCCTTGGTGACCTTGCCGGCGACGTACTCGAACTTCGAGGTCGCGGGGTCCGCCTTCACCGGGGCGCCGGTCGGGGCGGCGGGCGCCGCGGCGGGAGCGGCGGGGGGCGGAGGGGCCGCGGGGGCGGCCGGGGCCTCGGCCACCGGGGCGGGGGTGGCGGCGGGCCTGTTGTCGATCTCGCTCTCGCAAGCGGCGAGGAGGGCGAGCAGGGGCAGGAGGTGACGCAAAGGGAGCTCCAAGCGGGCGTTGCGCTGGGCGGGACGCGCGGGGCGCACACGGGTGGTGCGCGGCGCGCGGCCGCTGGGCCCGCGGTGACTGTGGGGGGCTGGTTTCGGAGCGGGCCCGAAGCGCGCGCTTCGAGCCCGAGACTGCGCGAACGACGCTCAGCGGGGCGTTGTGATGACACACGCGGCGCGGGCTTCTCGCAGCGTCGCTCCCGTACCGCGCGCCGCGGGGGCGGGCGCGCGCTTCGCAGAACCGTCACCGTCAGGGTTTGGTGCGGTCGGTTGCGGGTGCGGCGCGCCGGGGGCTAACTCCGGCCCACCGGCCGCCGCCGGGACCGCGGAGCGGTCCGTCCGCGCCCGGCTCCTCCACGTCGTCGTCTGCGTCGATGTCGCCGCAGAAGCTCCGGGATGGGCGTCCGCCGTCCCCCTGCCGCCCCCGGCGCCGCTCCTGGCGCTGGTCACCGCCTGGCCCAGCCCCCCGACCAGGCCCGGGAGCCCCATGATCCGCTCGTCGCTCCGCCGCGCCCTCCCCATCGCCGCGCTCCTGCCCCTCGGCCTCGGGCTCGGTGTCACCGCCGCCGCAGAGCCCCTCGACCCGGCCACGGTCGCTGGCGTCGACGCGCCCGCGTCGAGCGACGCTGCCCCGGCGGTCCCCGCGCTGGATCGCGCGGCGCGCCCCTTCGGCATCATCAACGGCGGCGCGGCGGCCCTCGAGGACTACCCGATGACCGGCGGCCTGCTGCTGGACGCCGATCTCGTCTACAACGGCCGCACCTACGGCATCGCGACCTTCATCTGCTCGTCGACCCTCATCGCCCCCGATGTGGTGCTGCTCGCCGCCCACTGCGTCGACGAGCTGGCGATCACCCAGGGTCAGGGCGAACTCTCGCGCATCGAGCACCGCTGGGCCCGCGACCTCGACCTCAGCACCTTCGGCGGGGCGCGCGCCGAGTGGCCCGAAGGCAGCGTCGGCGTCACCACCTTCGTCAAGCACGAAGACTTCAACATCTTCCGGATGGGCCTCGGGCTCGCCGACAACCACGACATCGCGCTCCTGTTCCTCGACACGCCGGTGCTCGACATCGCGCCCGCGCTGCTGCCGGCGGCCGACGAGGTCGATCTGGTCGACGTGGACACCGAGGTCGTGGTGGTGGGCTGGGGCCAGCAGACCGCGACCAACGCGAGCCAGACCCCGCCGCGCGGCACCTACGGCATCAAGATGATGGGGATCTCCCACGTCGCCGAGATCAACGAGGTCGAGATGCAGATCGGCCTCGAGACCACCGACGTGCGCAAGTGCCACGGGGACTCGGGCGGGCCGACCTTCCAGTTCCTCGACGACGCCGAGACCGACGACACGATGCGCCTCATCGGCGTCACCAGCCACGCCTACGACTACACCGACTGCTTCCGGACCGGGGGGGTCGACACCCGGGTGAGCGCCCACCTCGAGTGGATCGACGCCCAGATGCGGGCCGGCTGCGCCGACGGCACCCGGGTCTGGTGCGAAGAAGAGGGCGTCCTGCCCACGACCTACAACGACCTGCCCGAGGAAGAGGAAGAGGTCGCGGACGACGCGGTGGACGGCGAAGACGAGGACGACAAGGGCGGCCTCGGGTGCAGCGCGACCCGGCCGGTCGGCGGCCTCGGCCTGCTGGCGGGCCTCGGCCTGCTCGTCGTGGCCGCCGGGCGCCGGCGGTCCTGAGCGGTGGCGGGCGGCGGCGCCCCGCGCCCGGCGCCGGGGCGGGTCTACGAAGATGACGCGCTCATCGCCCTGTGCAAGCCGGCGGGGCTGCCCGTGCTCTCGCCGACCGGCGAGGCCGAGGGGGACTGCCTCGCCGCTTGGCTGCTCGAGCAAGAGCCCGCCCGTCGGTCGCTGGCGTTCCCTCCGGGCTTTGGCGCAGGCGCCCTGCACCGGCTCGACACCTCCACCTCCGGCCTCGTGCTCTTCGCGCGCAGGCCAGGCGACTTCGCCGCGCTGCGCGCGCTGTTCTCGGGGCACCAGCTCACCAAGCGCTACCTGCTGATCGCCGTGCGCTCGGTGGCCTGGGAGGAGCGCGAGATCGACGCGCCCATCGCCCATCACCCCCAGAAGCGGGACCGGATGGTCGTGCAGCGGGGCCCGGGCACCGCGGCCCGGGGGCGGTGGCTGCCGGCGCAGACGCGGCTGCAGCGGCGCGGCGCGGGGCCCGATGCGTCGGGCGTGGACTCCCCCACGTTGTTTTCGGCGGAGATCCGCACCGGGGTGATGCACCAGATCCGGGCCCACGCGGGCTTCGCCGGCGTCCCCCTGCTGGGCGACCGTCGCTACGGCGGCGGGGCCACGCCCCCCGACGCGCCGCCAGGGGTGGAGTTTTTCCTCCACCACGCTGAGGTGCGCGGGCCGCGCCTCGCCGTGCCGCCCTTGCCGCCGCCGCCGGGCTGGCCCCTGTGTGCGGCGGCCGGCGCGATGGCGTAGGCTCTGGGCCTCTCTGGAGCCCCCGTGACCCTCCCGCCAGATCCCGCGCCGCCGCTCGAGGCCGCGCCCCACGCCTTCCGCCAAGTGCCGCGCACCGGCGTCATCTACGTCATGAGCGAGGCGGCGCGCCACGGCTACCGGCCCGATGACCCCGCCTGGGCCAACCTCGGCCAGGGCGCGCCCGAGACGGGCCCGATCCCCGGCGGTCCGCCCCGGGTCGAGCGGGTCGACATCGACGAGCACGACTGCGAGTACGCCCCCGTGGTCGGCATCCCCGAGCTGCGCGACGCGGTCGCCAAGCTCTACAACGAGCGCTACCGCCAGGGCATGGCCTCGCAGTACACCCGCGAGAACGTGGCGATCGTCGCCGGCGGCCGCACCGGCCTGACCCGGGTGGTCTCGACGCTGGGCCGGGCGCACCTCGGGCACTTTTTGCCCGACTACACCGCCTACGAAGAGCTGCTGGACTGTTTCGGGTCCTTCGTGCCGATCCCGATCATGCTCGACCCCGACCACCGCTACCGCTTCACCCAAAAGGACCTCGAGGCCGAGATCCTTGGGCGGGGCCTCAGCGGGCTGCTGCTGAGCAACCCGGGCAACCCCACGGGCAAGGTGGTGCAGGGCGAAGAGCTCTCCGCGTGGCTCGACACGGGGCGTCGCCTGGACTGCGCCCTCATCTTTGACGAGTTCTACTCCCATTACGCCTATGTGGGCGACCAGCTCACGGTGTCGGCCGCCGCGCACGTCGACGATGTGAACACCGACCCGGTCGTCATCCTCGACGGGTTGACCAAGAACTGGCGCTACCCCGGCTTCCGGGTCGCCTGGGTGGTGGCGCCCCGCAGCATCATCGAGGCGGTGACCAGCGCCGGCTCCTTCTTGGACGGCGGCTGCGCCCGCCCGATGCAGCGGGCCTCGGTGCCCCTGCTCGACCGCGCGGTGGCCGACGCCGAGGCGCGGGCCATCCAGCGCATGTTCCGGGCCAAGCGCGAGCGCATGATCGCCGGCCTCGAAGAGCTGGGCGTCCAGGTGGATCTGCCGCCGCAGGGCGGATTTTACTGCTGGGGCAACCTCCGCCGGCTGCCCGAGGGGCTCCGCACCGGCATGGAGCTGTTCCGTGCGGCGCTGTCCGAGGGTGTGATCGTCGTCCCAGGCGAGTTTTTCGACGTGGATCCCGGCCATCGCCGGGGCGGGCGGCCGAGCCGCTTCCGCAACTACGCCCGGTTCAGCTTCGGGCCCAGCCCGGCGGTGCTGGAGCGGGGCCTCGCCGGCCTCGCCCGGCTCGTCAAGCGGTTCTCCTGAGCACGCGCCGGGCCCAAGGGGAGGGGAGATGAGCTGGTTCGCCGCCCAGTCTGAGGGGAGGGATCCCCAAGAGCTCAGCCGAGAGCTGGGCCGCTACCTGCGCGCGGCGCGGGTGGACCGCGCCCTCGACGGCCTCGCCGGCGCCTTTGGCTGTCGCCGCTTCCTCGTCCGCTTCGTGCTGCGCAGCGGCAAGGTGCGCCTCGAGGGCGTCGAGGCCGTGCCGCTCGGCTGGGGTGGCGGACCGCCTCCGCCGGACCCCCGGGGAGATCGGCGCGCCGAGCTCGAGCGCTGCCTGACCATGCTGCAGCGCAACATGAGCACGGGGCCCCGCTGGGAGCGCGGCGCGCTGGCCTACCTGCGCGACGCCCAGGGCCGGACCGAGATCATCCCGACCTTCGACGACGACGCTGATCTGGTCGTGCTCGACGACCTGTCCGCGCCCGGGCCGCCGGGCCACCCGCTCGAAGACCCGGCCTACGGTGAGCTCTTGGCCCTGCACGAGGCCAAGATGGGCGAGCTGCACCAGCGCAGCCGGCAGGTCGCCGAGGACTGGGACTGGTGGGAGGTGCGCGATGATCGGCTGCTGGTGCTGCACTACGACGCGCCGCAGTCCGAGCGCCGGCTGCGCTGCCTGACCCTGGCCACTTTTGAGCCGGCCAAGGGCCGCTTCACCTGGCGCACCGACGGCGCGCTGTTCCCCGAGGTCCCCTTTCAGCCCGGGAGCTTCGCGGCGACCCTCGACGCGGCGGTCGAGCTCTGCCTGCTGGCCACGGCGCGCATGGGCGGGCGCTGGCTGCTGGTCCAAGAGGTCGAGGACGGCGGCGCGCAGCTGCTGGTCGGCGTGCTCGAGGGCTGAAGGCCAGGGGGCGGACAGCGCCCAGCCCGCGCCATAAGCCGCGCCTCCGCCCAGGAGCCCGCATGTCCGCGCCCGCGCACCGCCCCCGCCTCGCCCGCCTCCCCCTGCGCTGGGGGCTCGGCGCCGCGGCGCTGCTCGCGGTGGCCCTGGCGCCGGTGGGCTGCGGCGCCCCGGGCTCCAGCGCGCCGATCGGCGTGGTCACCGGCGCCACCGCCAAGGACCGCCTCGAGGGGGCGGTCGCCAAGGCCCCCACCGCCGCGCTCAGCTTCGAGGCGGTCGAGCAGATCGGCAAGTACAAGGGCGATCTGGTGGTCGACCGCATCGACGGCTTTGGCGGCCTCGACGCGGCCCGCGGCCAGATCGACGCGCTGCGCGACCCCGAGCTGCGCGCGCTGCTCGAGGGCGACGACGAGGGCAAGGTCGCCGACTGGATGAAGGCCAAGGGCGCCCGGCTGCTGCTGCTCCACAGCGCCGCGACCCCCAGCGTCGACCGCGGGCGCAGCGTGCTGTCCCGTCTGTACCACCACGACCACCTCGAGCGCTTTCGCCTCATCCGGCTGACCGACGGCGCCCTGATCTACAAGGTGAGCGATCCCCTCCCGTTCACCCCGCAGCTCGCCGAGGTCGGCCTGCGGTACCTGCGGGCGCGGCTGAGCGGGCAGCCCCCGGCCCGCCTGCCCAAGATCGACGCCACCGACGGCGTGTGGACCCTGGTCGCCACCGTGCGCGGACAGGGCCAAGAGCTGGCGGTCGCGCTCGGCCAAGACGAGGACTTCGGCGAGGCGATCGACGAGCTGGCCGTCGATCTCGAAAAGGTCCACCGCCGGCGGGCCGAGCCCCTGGGCTTCCCGCCGCTGCGCGACCACGTCGCCGCGCTGACCATCGAGCTGCACCGCGTGACCGAGCGGGTCACCATCGAGCCGCGGGATGAGGCCTCCCTCGAGGCCTATTGGGAGATGGGCGTCGACGGGGTCAACCTGACCTCCGCCGACGGAAAAGAGCGGGTGGTCCTGCCGGGCGCGAGCTCGTTCACCCGCAGCCTGCGCTCGGCCGACGGCTTTTTGCGCGAGGCCGCGGCGATCGACCGGATGGAGGAGCGCCGGCCCTGGCGGGTCGAGGGCAGCCGCCTCGAGTCCTGGCGGAGCGTGCACTTCCGCGAAGATGGCGCCGGCGGCATCATTCAGCTCTTCCGCGGCGTGCCGCCCATCCCGCTCTCGCAGGTCAGCGTCGAGGCCGTCCGGCGCGGCGTGGTCGCGGCCGGCGACTGGTACCTGGCCAACCTCGGGCCCAACGGCGAGATCAACTACAAGGTCTGGCCGAGCGAGAACCGGTACGCCAACGAATACAACCACGTGCGCCACGCGCTCGGCACCTGGAACATGGTCCAGGCCTGGCAGATGGACAACAGCCGGGTCGACATGCTCGAGGGCGCCAAGCGGGCGCTCGGCTTCACCGATCGCTTCTTGGTGCGCGAGAACGACCCCAAGACGGGCCAGTCCATGGCCTACCACAGCTTCGATGACGTCCAGAAGCTCGGCTCGGTGGTGATCAGCCTGCTCGGGATGATCGATCTGGCCCGGGCCACCAACGACCACCGGTGGGACGAGCAAATGAAGGAGATGGGGCGGTTCACCTTGTTCATGATGGAGGAGAACGGCCGCTTCCGCCCCTACCACGTGCCGCCGGGTCACCCCTACGAGAAGCAAGAGAACGACATCGTCCCGGGCGAGGCCGCCCTCGCGCTCATCCACCTCGCCGAGTACTTCGACGACAACACCTGGATCGAGCGCCTGCCCAAGTATTGGGAGTACTACGAGCCGTGGTGGCGCAGCCGGGCCGTCAAGGTCCGGCCCGAGCAGCCCTGGCCGGCCGGTCGCTACCTGCACGACGACCGCCTCGACCTGGTCGAGATCGGCCCCTGGACGGTGATGGCGGCGAACGCCTACCACCGGCGCACCGGCGATGAGAAGGTCGCCGCCTTTGGCCTCGACATCGCCCGGTGGATGATCGAGACCTACCAGTGGAGCAGCGAGACCGCGCCTTGGCCCGACTACCTCGGCGGCTACTACAAGCTGCCTGGCGAGCTGCCGGCGATGCAGGCCTTCTGCTACGCCGAGGGCACCGCGGCGGCCTACGCCTTGTCCCAGCGTTTTCGCCCTGCTGATGCGCCGTTCTTCGAGCAGCACACCCGCGAGACGATGCGCCTCGCCTTGCAAATGCAGTACGACGACCTGTCGACCTACGCGTTCTCGCGCCCCGACCAAGTCAACGGCGGCATCCGGTACGCGCTCAACGAGACCAAGGTCCGCGTGGACTACGTCTACCACGCCCAGTCCGCGATGTTCCAATACGTGGTCGCCGCGCGCACCGACCCGCAGCTTCCCCCGGCGGTGCGCGACGGCCCGGCGACCGCCGGCCAGCGCCTGCTCGAGGCCCGGGCGACGGCGCTCAAGGAGGCCGAGGCCCGCGGCGATCTGCAGGCGGCGGCCCGCCTGCGCCCGGTGCGCGGCCGGGCCATCACCGTTCCCGTGCCGCTGCGCCCCAACGACGCCCTGCGCTTCGCCGGCAAGCCCGCACCGCACCCGATGGCCGCGGGGGGCAGCGCGGCGGCCGTCGGTCCCGCCGACGGCGACGACGGCGAGTAGGGTGCCAAACGCGTGAAGGTCGGCCTCCGAATGCGCGGCGTCATCCCGGGGGATCCGCACCTCTTGCCCCGGTCCGGCGGCGTGTCCATGGTGAGCGGGCTGGGCCCGCGGGCCCGCGGGAGCACAGATGTCGAAGCAGAGCGTGATGTGGGCGTGGGCGTTGGGTCTGGTGGTGGTCGGCTGCAACGGCGACGCCGGGAAGGACAGCGGCGGCGACGATGGCGCGGACGGGGCGGATGGCGCGGACGGGACCGACGGCACGGATGGGACCGACGGCACGGACGGGACGGACGGGACCGATGGCACGGACGGGACGGACGGGACCGACGGCACGGACGGGACCGATGGAGGCGCGCCCAGCGTGGCGGCGGACTTCCAGTACTACGCGAACCTCACGTCGGGAGAGGCGTGCGTGGCGTCGTTCACGGCGAACGGCGTCGAGGCCGCCCGCACCTGCCCAGACTGTGTGTTCGAGCTCGAGCAGAGCTTCAAGATGACCTACACCGCCGGCGACTTGGTGATGCCCGGCGCCTGCGAGGCCGAGGCCGGCTTCGTCGCCGGGATCACGGCCGAGGCCCTCGACTACTACGGCGGCTACTGGGGTTTTGGCACCTACGCCGGCGCGGACGCCCTGGTGCTGGCCTACGGCTCCGGCGCCGCGGCCGACCCGGTCACCTACACCTTCATCATCACCGACTTCGCCTGGGATCGCACCACCGGCGCCTTCTCGTTTGACTACTCGTTCAGCGAGTACATGGAGTACGGCGACGGCGGCGCGCCGCCCGCGGTGGACCGCTTCGGCCTCGCCGCTGAGGGTGTCCTCGACTGAGCTGGGCGGCTCGGGCGTGGCCGGGCTACCCTTGGCCTGTCCCGCCCCAGGAGGCCCCATGACCCCCGCTGCCCGTCCGCTCCCCGTGGTCCTCGCCCTGTCGCTGGGGGCCTGCGCGTCGATCACGCCGGCGCCCTACGCCGAAAAAGAGCAGGACGCGCTCTACGCACCAGGCGAGCGCGTCGATCCGGGCGACACCGGCGGCGAAGACGGGGGCGTGCAGCCCGCCGACACGATGGTCGGCGCGCTCCGCTATGGCCAGCGCACCGATGACATCGCCTGCGCATTCCTGTGGGACGTCGCCGGCCCGCGCGCGGCCGAGGATGTCCCGTGCCCTTCCTGCGATCTGGTGTGGGCCTACGAGGCCAGCTACACGATGATCCCAGAAGACTTCTCCGATGACTGCCTCGCTCTGCCGTTCATCGCAGCCTACGCCAGCCGGCCCGACTACTTGTCGACCATGTTCACCGACTACGGCCAAGCCTGGGTGCTCGGTGAGCGGTCGGGCGGCCCGTATATGTTGATCGGCCGCCCGCCCGAGACCGGCTACTATGACTATTACGGCTACTCGTACTACAGCTACTTCCGCACGCTGATCGGCACCTACGAGGTCAGCTTTGACGAGGCGCGCGGCGAGGTCGAGTGGGGCGTTGAGTTTGGTGGGTACTCCTACTA
>JBJONS010000236.1:0-2557 GCA_046051725.1 Pseudomonadota bacterium
TCGAAGTCCGTGCGCCGGTCGTAGAGGAGCCGCGGGATGCGCCGGGCCAAGCTCGGTCCCAGCAGGGCCTTGAGCCGGTCCTTGATGACGTAGCCCACGACCGTGATCGCGGAGAAGAGCACGATCATCTCGGGCGGCACGCCGCGGGTGAGCTCGATGTCCCAGAAGAGCAGCGCGATGAGCTGCAACCCGATGGTGAACACCATCGCCACGGCGGCCGCGAGACCGAGGGCGAGCTGCTCCAGCAGCCGGGTGTCGCCCCGCGGGCGCGCATCCAGGAACAGAACGGCCGAAATGTACTTCTTGAGCAGGCTCGCCTGGTCGAGGTAGGCCTCGAGGGACCGGCCCGTCGCCCCCGGCCCGGCCGCGGAGCGGTGGCCGGCGGCCGCCCGGTGCGCGACCTCGGCCCGCGCCAAGGCGGCGAGCCCCTCGGCCGCCGCCGGGCGCGGCCCCGGCCCCATCGCGTCGAGCAGCTGCAAGGCCGTCGACTCCACCATCAACGACAGCCCCTCGTCCACGAACTGGAAGCACTCGCGGGTCCGCGCGTCCACCGGCTTGGCGAGCACCGCCCGCGCCAGGGCGCGCCAGTGCTCCAACAGGCGGTGGTTGTCTTCGACGAAGCGCGCCACGACCGGACCGGGGGCCGCGCCAGCCGCCAGGGCGAGAAAGGGCTCGCGCGCCGACTCCTTGTAGATGCAGCACAGCAGGCGCGCCTCGCGACGCAGCTCCCGCGCGGGCTCGGGCGCCGGCGGACCGCTCCCCAGCTCGGCGAGGAGGTGCCGCAGCACGCCCAGCGGGCTGCCCTGGCCGTCCGGGCGGCACAGCTCGCGCAGCGGCGTGCGGGGCGTGCGCAGGCGCGTGTGGGCGCGCAGATCTTCGTAGAAGCGCTCGGGCCCGTAGTTCTCGGGGGTGACGCCCGCCGAGGGCGGCAAGAAGAACCAGAGGTCCACCGCGTAGTCGACCTGCGGCTCCGTCGCCCCCAAGGAGGGGTACTCCAGCTTGATCTCGAGCTGGGCTTTGTCGTGCCGGAGGACCCGCAGCAGCGGCGCGGCGAAGGGTGCGTTCAAGCCATCGACCTCCCGTGAGGGCCCATCGCTCAGTCTGCCCCGGTTTCCGTCCGGTGACAAGCGTGTGGCAGGACGGTGGCGTGCTCAGCCCGGGAGCACCAGGAAGGCGCCCACCGCCTCGACCACCAACCGCACCTCCACGGCCGCCCCCGGGGGAAGCACCCCGGGCAGCCCCGCCATCCCGTAGCCGCGGGCCGGCTCGAGCCGCACCCGCACCGCGCCGCCCACGCCCAGCCCGGGCAGCGCCTCGTCCAAACCCGGCGGCAGACGACCATCCCCGCAGAACCCAAGCGCCGGCGACGGCAACGCGCAGGGCCGCCCGTCCGGCAGCCGCGCCTCCACCCGCACCCGGTACCCGAGGCCCGGCGCCAAGACCGGCGGCCCACCCCGCGTCTCGACCGTCGCCTCCGCCGCTGCGCCCCCCGACCGACCCATGCCGCCGCCGCCCCGCTCCCGCTGGGATAACCGCCCCGCCATCCCCGGGAGCCCCATGACCCGCCTCCGCCTCGCCCTCGAGTGGTTCCTCAACCCCGACCACGTCCCCTTCCTCGTCGCGCGCCACCTCGGCTGGTTCGCCGAGGCCGGCCTGGAGCTCACCCTCGTCGAGCCCGCCGAGCACTTCGACGCCTTCGGCGCCCTCCAGCGCGGCGAGATCGAGCTCGCCATCACCGAGCCCATCCACCTCCTCCAAGACCGCGCCAAGGGCGAAGACCTCGTCGGCTTCGGCCGCTTCCTCCACACCCGCGGCGGCGTCATGGTCCTCGGCGCCAGCGGCATCACCCGCCCCGCCCAGCTCGCCGGCTGCCGCCTCCAGTACCCGGGCGCCCCCGGGCCCGGCGGCCCCGCCATCGTCCGCACCATGATCGCCGCCGACGGCGGCCCCGCCGACGCGCCGATCACCCCGGTCAACAACGGCTTCTTCCACACCGACGCCCTCGCCACCGGCAAGGCCGACGCGGCGACCCTCGTCTTCTCCAACTTCGAGGGCGTCGAGGCGGCCCACCGCGGCCTCGACCCGCGGGTCTTCACGCTCGCCGACTGGGGCGTGCCCGACTTCTGCCAGCTCCACTTCATCACGCGCCCCGCCGTGCTCGCGGCCCACGGGCCCGCCATTCGCCGCTTCTTCGCGGTGCTTCGGCGCGCCGTCGACTTCGCCCTCGCCTCCCCGGACGAGGCCCGGCGCATCTACGACGCCGAGACCGGCGGCAGCCTCGGAGACGCCCTCTCCGCCGCCATCTTCGCCGAGACCGTCCCCGCCTTCCGCGCCGAGATGGACCTCCCCGCCGCCTACTGGCAGTCCCTCGCCGATTGGCTGCTCCAGACCGGCCAGATCGACGCTCCGCTCCCCATCGCGGGCGTCTGGGTCCCCGCCGCCGACCTCGCCTGAGCCGCGGCGCGCGTCCGGTCAGGCTGGGAAATCATCAGAGGGCAGGGGAAACCAACGGTTTCCCCCGCAACGCCCCCTTCCCTCGGTGGGCCGGGCCTCAGCC
>JBJONS010000237.1:0-3118 GCA_046051725.1 Pseudomonadota bacterium
GCTGGGCGGCCGAGCGGCGGGCCAACCTTGAGGCCCGGCGCACGGTCGGCCTGTTCCTGCGCGAGAACATGCCGCCGGACACGCTGATGGCCATCCACTCCGCTGGCGCCATCCCGTACTACGCCGGGCTACCGACCATCGACATGTGGGGGCTGACCGACCACCACATCGCCCGCGCGCCCGCCCCGACCATGGGCGAGGGCCTGGCCGGCCACGAGAAGGGCGACCCGGCCTATGTCTTTGGCAGGGAGCCCGCGCTCTACCTGCCCGAGGACAAGGTCTTCACCCTCAAGGCCTGGCCGCTCACTCCGGACCCGGGCTTCCCCGCAGACTTTGCTGAGCGCTACCAGTCGATCAGCGTCCCGCTCGAGGGCCGGGTGCTCAACCTGTGGGTCCGCACCGGCTTCCTCGCCGGGCTGGCCGGCGGGGGCTGAGCCGGCGCGGCCTCAGTCTCCGAACATGAGCATCAGCACGGTGATCCACACCGCGCCGATCAGGTTGAGCCAGAACCCGGCCCGGGCCATCATCCGCCCATCGACCTGACCGGTCCCAAAGACGATGGCGTTGGGCGCGGTCGCCACGGGCAGCATGAACGCGCAGCTCGCCGAGATGGCCGCGGGCAGCATCAGCAGCTGCGGCGGCAGGCCCGCGCCGATGGCGATGGCCGAGAGCACGGGCATCAGCAGCGTGGCGGTGGCGGTGTTGCTGGTCACCTCGGTCAAAAAGGTGACGAAGAGGCTGATCCCGAGGACCAGGGCCCAGGCGGGCAGGCCGCCGGGGCCGGCGAGGCCGCTGAAGCTCTGCGAGAGCGCGAGGCTGAGCCCGCTGGTGCCAAAGGCCTTGGCCAGCGCGATGCCGCCGGCGAACAACAGCAGCAGGGACCAGGGGATCTCTTCGGCCTTCGACCAGGGCAACAGCCGACCGCCCCCGCCGTCGGGCAGCAGCAGCATCACGAGGCAGGCGACCAGGGCCACCGTGGTCTCGCCCACGCCGGCGGCGCCCAGGGCGGCGCCCCAGCCGCCGAAGGGCGCGGTGCGGGTCGCCCAGGCGAGCGACGTGAGGACAAAGACGACCAGTACGCCAATCTCGGCGCGGCGCCACGGGCCAGGCCGCGGCAGGGCCGGGGCCGGGAGCCCGGGGGGCACCGCCCGGGCGAGCAGCCACCAGGCGGTGGGCAGCAGGGCGGCGACGATCGGCACGCCGAAGGCCATCCAGCCGAGGAAGCTCGGGCGCGGCGCGCCGATGGTGTCGAGGGCGGCCATGTAGATGAGGTTCGGCGGGGTGCCGACCGGCGTGCCGAGGCCGCCGATGCTCGCTGACCAGGCCAGCCCGATGAGCAGGGGGCCGCGCAGGGGCGCGGTGGCGGCGCCGGCGGCGGGCCCGACCAACGCGAGGCAGACCGGCAGCAAGATCAACACGGTGGCCGTGTTGCTCAGCCACATGCTGGTGAGCGCGCTGGCCAGCATCACCCCGAACAGCAGGCGGCGGCCCCCGCCGCCGATCACGCGGAGCAGCCCGATCGCGAGCCGCGCGTGCACGCCGCTGTGCTCCATCGCCTGGCTGAGGATGAAGCCGCCGAGCAGCAGCAGGATGAGGGGGTGGCCGTAGCTCGCGGCGACCTCATCCTCGGGCAGGACCCCCACGGCTGGCAGGGCGCCGAGCGGGATCAGCGAGGTGACGGGGATCGGCACCGGCTCGAGCACCCACCAGAGGGCGCAGAGCGTGGTTAGGCCGGCGGTCCACGCGGCGGGCACGCCGAGCGGCGCGGCGGCGAGCCCGGCGATGAGCCCAGCGAGGGGGCCGAGCCAGAGGGCGTGCCGGCGCAGGTCCATGGTTCACCTCGGGGCGGAGCGGCCGTGCACACTGGGGAGATGAGGCTCGGGGAGCGGCTGCTGACCGCTGTCCTCGGCGTGGCCGTCTTCTACGGGGCCTATGGGGTGGTCGGCGCCGCCCAGGTGGGCGCCGACCTGCAGACCTTGCAGAGCCCGCTCGATCGCGTGCCGCTGATGCCCTGGACGGTGGCTATCTATCTGTTCCTGTTCGCGCAGGTGGTGGCGCCGCTCGCGGTGCTGACCGATCGGGGCGTGCTCCGCCGGGGGCTCGCCTGCTACGCCTTGCTCGTGCTCTCGGGGGCGCCCTTCTGGCTGTTCTTCCCGGTGACCGTGCCGCGCGAGCCGGTGCCCGTCCACGACCTGTGGACCTACGGCCTCGCGGTGACCCGCTTCGTGGATCCCCCGACCAACTGCTTCCCCTCGATGCACGTGGCCGAGTCGGTGGCGGCGGCGGCGCTCATCTACCGGCACCACAGAGGGCTCGGGCTGGCGTGGGGGCTGGGCGCGCTCGCGATCACCGGCTCGACCCTGGCGCTCTGGCAGCACTGGGTGGCCGACGCCGCGGCGGGGGCGGTGCTCGGGATTGGCGTGGTGTGGCTGGTCTTCAAGATTTGGCCGGTGCGCGACGAGGCGTGGCGGCCGCTGCCCTTGGTTCACAATGTCTGGCCGCTGTTGTTCTATGCGCTGCTGTTCATGGGCTGCGCGGCGCCTTGGTGGTTCGGCTGGGTGGGGCCCGAGGACCTCGGGGCCTGGGGCGCGCCCCCGCCGCCGGCGGGCTGAGGCCGCCGCGGGCCCGCGCCGAGGCCCCGCGAAGGGCACGCTCAGTCCCTCCGCCGGAGCAGCGCCGCCATCGTGGCCTCGGCCTGCGTGAAGAGGGCCTCTACATCGGTGTCTTCGCGCTCTGGAACCCAGGGCGGCGGCTGGATCGGCGGCGCGATGTAGTGGGTGAGCTGCAGCGGCCGGGGCACCAAGGTCGGGCCGAGCCCGCGCAGCAGCGGCAGCGGCGCCTTGAGGCGCGCGTAGACCGCGTCGGTGAGCCGGCTGCCGTAGACCGTGTAGAGGTCGTCGGCCCGGGGACAGGCGGCCAGCACCATCGGCGCCCCGCAGCGCAGCGCGAGGCGGACAAAACCGCGGCGGCCCTCCCACCGGGTCTGGTAGCGCTCTTCGCGGGGGCGCAGGCCCTCCCACATGCCGCCGGGGGCGACCCCGACCAGCTCGCCGGCCCGCAGCAGGTCCTCTCCGGCGGTCGGGGAGGCGGGGACGATGCCGATCGCCCGCGCCGCCCG
>JBJONS010000238.1:0-5416 GCA_046051725.1 Pseudomonadota bacterium
TTGGCGGCACTCTGCTGCGGCATCGCCGCACTGCTCGGCGGTCCCGCGCGCGCCCATCCCTTTGACGCGGACCTCTACGGCCAACAGATTGACGTCCTGGTCGACCAGGGCGAGGTTCGGCTCCGGGTCGCATCTGAGGTGCCCAGCCGTGTGATCGTCGAGGACCTCATCCGGCGCACGGGCTCGGCCCGGCGGACCCCCGCGGAGGTCGAGGCTTTTCATGCGCTGTGGCTCGCCGAGCTGATCGACGGCTTCGCGGCGCACCGCGACGGCGCCGCGGTGGAGTGGACCCGGCGCCCGCCCCCCGAGCTGAGCGCCGAGCTGCAGGCCCGCTTCGCGATCTACCGCTTCGAGCTGGCCTCCGCGCTGTCCCCCGGGGCGGTGCACACCATCAACCTGGTCGACCACAACTTCCCCGATCAGCGGGCGGTGCGGCTCCTCAACCTGCAGGTGGACCCGCGCTGGCGCCTCGACGCCTGCTCGATGATCGACGCAGGCCCAGAAGGCACCCTGGACGACCGCACCGGCCGCTGGGGGCAGCTCGCCGCCGACCGCGAGCTGCGGCTGACGGTCCAGCCCCGGCCGTGGTGGCGCTGGCAGCTCGGTCGTCTCGGCCGGCTGCTGCGCGGGGCCGCGCCCGACGCGCCCTTGCCCGCGCGCGAGGCCTTGATCGGAGAGGACCAGACCGACGTCATGCGGGGTGTTTTCGGCCTCTCCCTCGGGACGGTGCTCGGCGCCGCGCCGACGCTGCTGGCCGGGCTGTGGTGGCGACGGCGGAAAACGCGCGCGGGTGGTCTTGACGCGTGAATGGGTGTTCAGTAAGCTGAACGTATCGGGCACGGCCTCCCGCGCCTGCACCACCTTCTCCTCACTGGAGCAGCCCATGAGCACCCCCCCAGCCAACGACGAGCTGTCGCCTCGCCAGCGCGACGTGCTCGACTTCATCGCCACGATGCTCGAGCAGCGCGGCATCCCCCCGACCTACCGCGAGATCGGCGACGCTCTGGGCATCGCGTCGACCAACGGGGTCGCTGACCACGTCAAGGCCCTCGAGCGCAAGGGCTTCATCGCCAAAGAGGGCGGCGGCGCGGCCCGCGGCCTGCGCCTGACCGAGAAGGCAGGCCCGACCCGGCGCGGCGACACCGTCAGCGTGCCCATCGTCGGCACCGTGGCGGCGGGCCTGCCGGTGCTCGCCGAAGAGAACTATGAGCGCAGCTTCCATATCGACCGCTCGCTGCTGCGCGGCGGCGGCCAGGTCTTCGCGCTCAAGGTCCGCGGCGACTCGATGATCGAAGAGGGCATCTTCCAAGACGACCTCGTCATCGTGCGGCGGCAAGACAGCGCGCGCAACGGCGACATCGTCGTGGCGCTGGTCGACGGCGAGGCCACGGTCAAGTTCTTCTTCCGCGAAGGCGAGCGCATCCGGCTGCAGCCGGCCCACCCGACGATGGAGCCCATCTACGTCGACGGCCGCAGCACCACGCTCGTGCAAGGCGTCGTGATCGGCGTCTGGCGCGAGTACTAAGACCTCGGGGTCGGCGGCCCGCGCCTCGGCCCGGGCGGCCAGTCGCCCCGGACCGGTGGGGGCCGGCCGCGTCGACCCCAGGTGCGCCTCCCGCCCCGCGGACGGCCCGGCGCGCTGGCCTGTCGCTGCTCGCCCGCGGGCTAAGGTGGGCCTCCCGCGCCCGTTGTGCTCACCCCGAGGTCGTGCGTGATCGGCACCCCGTTAGGCATCCGGGCGCAGCTCCTCTGGTCGGTGGGCGCCGTGAGCCTCCTGCTGGCGGTGGGCCACGCGGGGCTGTTTTGGCTGGTGCTCAAGGGCGCCGAAGAAGAGCGCCGCACCGAAGAGGCGCTGGTCGCGGCGGCCCTGTTCTCCCACGGCGTGGCGGTCGGCCGTGGGCAGCCTGACCCGGCGCGGCCGCTGCCCGGGCTGCGGCTCCCGCTGGCCGACGGGGTGGGCGCGCTGTGGGTCGAGCCGGACGCGGCGCCCGCGCCGGCGAGCCCGCCCACGGTGACCGGGGCGCTGTGGGGCGACCGGGTGGTCGAGGTCCAGCGCCCGCTCGGCGCCCTGTCGCCCGGGCGGGTGCGCGTGCTGATCCCCTTGATCAACCCCATGCTGCCGGTGGGGCCCGCGCCCTTGGCCTTGGCGCTCACCAGCCTCAGCACCTTTTTTGTCGGCGCGGCCGCGCTGGCCTGGCTGCGGGCCCGCCTGCTGCGCCCGCTCGACGCGCTGCGCGGGCACACCGAGCGCATCGCCGCGGGCGAGTTCGGCGCCCTGCTGCCGGTGGACGGCAGCCGCGAGATCGTCGATCTGTGCGGCGCGTTCAACACGATGAGCGCGTCGCTTGAGGCGTACCGCGCGCGCACGCTCGCGCAGGTCCAGGCGCTCGAGCGCGCGAACGCCGAGCTGGCCCGCGCCCAAGACGCCCTGGTCCGCAGCGCCCAGCTCGCCGGCGTCGGTCGCCTCGCGGCGGGGGTGGCCCACGAGCTCGGCAACCCGCTGGCCGCGGCCATCGGCTACCTCGAGCTCGCCAACGACGGCGCGGGCGCACCGGGGGCAGACCCCGCCTTGGTCGAGGGGGCCCGGGTGCAGCTGCTGCGCATGGACGGGATCATCCGCGAGCTCCTCCGGTCGGCCCGCCCGCCCGCCGCGCCCGCCGCGCCGCACCCGCTCGGGGCCCTCGCCGCGGCGGCGGTCGACGCCTTGCGCCCGCTGCCGGCCTTCCGCGGCCTCGGGCTGCAGGTCCGCTGCCCCGGGGGCGAGGTCTGGGCCGAGCTCAGCCCCCCGCACCTGCACCAGGTGCTGATGAACCTCCTGCTCAACGCCCGGGACGCGGTCATCGGCGTCGAGGGCGCGCTCGTCGAGCTGTGGGTGCACCGCGTCGACGGCGCCGCCGTGCTCGACGTGCTCGACAATGGCCCTGGCTTCCCGCCCGCGTTGCTCCCGCGGCTGGGCGAGCCGTTCCTGACGACCAAGGCGCCGGGCGAGGGGAACGGCTTGGGCCTCGCCGCCTGCGTGCACCTGATCGAGGGCCAGGGCGGCAGCCTGCAGCTGTCGAACCGGCCGGGCGGCGGCGCGTGCGTGCGGCTGCGGCTCGTGGAGGTGACGCTTGATCCCCCGTGATCGGGCGACCTGGGGGCGCGCTGCCGCGGTGGGGCTGCTGGCCTTGGGCCTGCGCGCGCCGCGGGCCGCGCTGCGGTGGGACGAGGTGAGCCTCGCCTACGCCGCCTACGCCGAGCCGGCGGCGCGGGCGGTCGAGCGCGGCGCGCTGCTGGAGCTGCCGGCGGCGTGGGTGGGGCTGCACCCGCCGCTGCACGCCGCCCTGTGGGCCGTCGGCGAGCGCCTCGCGCCGATCCCGCTGCTCGGCCTGGGCCTGAGCGTCGCGTGCAGCGCAGCGGCCGCGGGGGTGCTCGCCGCCCGCTGGGGCTGGCTGCCGGGCCTTGTCCTCGCGCTCTCTCCGGCCTCGTTGCTCTATGCGGCAGAGGTCAACAATTACCCGCTGGCGGCTCTCCTCATCGCGATTGCCCTGGCCAGCGCCCATGCGCCCGCGCGGTGGTGCGCGGCGGGCGCCGCGCTCGCCGGCTGGGGCCACGTGCTCGGGCTCGCGGTCGGCGGCGCGGTGGTGCTGCGCCGCCTGTGGGTCGCGCCGCAGGCCTCGGTCGGGCTCGCCGCGGGCGCGGCGCTGGGCGTGCTGCCGGTCGTGGTCGGCGCCGCCTCCCGGGCCGGTGAGGACAGCACCTTCGGCCAGCCCGAGGCCGCGGCGGGCGCCTGGGCTGCGGGCGCGCTCGGTGTGATCAGCGTCGGCGGGCTCGTGCAGCTCGTCGCCCTGCCGGTGGCGCGCCGCGGCGCGGTCGAGGGTGGCGAGGCCGTCTGGTCCGCGCTCGCCCTCATCGGCGCGCTGGGGCTCTTCCTTGGGCTGGGCGTCGCCGCGGCGCACCAGTTTCCGTACCTCTCGCTGGTCGCGGTGCCGTTGGCCGCCGCCTGGGCCGGCGTGCGCGGCCGCGGCTGGGCGGCGCTGGCCCTGGGCGCCGGGCTCGCTGGCGCCGGGCCGCTGCTCGGCGCGGACCTCGGCCGGCTGAACGCGCTGCGCGCCGATCTCGAGCGTCCCCGGGCGATCGACCTCGCCCTGCAGCGCGCGGCGTGCGGTGACCTGCTGTGGTTGGTCTCTCCGGCCTTGCACGCCGATGATGACAAGACCGACTTCGCGCCGGTGCTCTGGCGCCTCCCGCCCTGGCGGCTGGCGCCGCGGGCGACCCACCTGTCGCATGACCTCGCCGACTGGCGCTACGGCCACCCCCGCTGGGTCGGCGGGCTCGAGCTGCGCACCAGCACCGAGCTGGCCTGGGTGCCGCTCGACGCGGTGCTCGGCGCCGCCCAGGCCCGCGGGGCCGCGGCCTGGGTGGTGCTCTACGACCACGCCCCGGCTGCCGGCCTCGACGCGCGCGTCGCGCGGGCGCTGCGGGCCTGGGGCCCGGTCGAGGCCCAGCCGGTCGGCGGTGACCAGGGCCTCGGGATCGACCTGCTGCTGCACGTCCCCGCGCCGGCGGGGCGCGCGGCGGCGCCGCCGGCCGCCGCAGGCTGCCCCGATGCTTGAGCTCAGCCCTGCCCAGACCGCCGCGCCGGCCGGCGCGTTGGCGGCCCTGCTGGTCGGGGCCTGCGCGGCGGCGCTCCGGGCGGCCGACCGCCCCCGGATCGGGCTGCGGGCCGCCGCCCCGTGGCTGGCGGTGGGCGTCGCCGCGCTGGTGGTGCGCCTGTGGGTGCTTCCGGCCCTCGAGCGGCACCAGTTCGATGGCCACGAGGCCGAGTACTGGGACATCTTCCGGGGCGCGCGCCCCCTGAGCCGGGGGGGCACGGTGCTCTACCCGAGCGTGCAGTGGCTCTGGGCCCTGCTCGGCGCCCTGCTCCCCCACCGTGCCTTCGTCCCGGTCGCCTTGATGGCCACGGTCGGCGCGGCAGGCGCGGCGCTGATCGGCGCGCTGGTCGCGCGGCGGGTCGGGCGGCGCGCGGGCCTCGCCGCCGCCGCGCTGGTCGCCCTCCACCCGGTGCACGCGGCTTGGTCGACCAGCGCCTACAACGTGGTGGTGCCCCTGAGCCTGCTGGCGCTGGCCGCGGCGGCGGTCGACCGCTGCGGTGCGCCGGTTGCGCCGCCGCTCCCCCTGCGGCTGATCGCCGTGGCCGCCGGTGGGCTCGCGGTGCTGACCCGCCTGGACGCCGCGCCGGGGCTGCTGTTCCCGCTGCTGCTCGCGCTGAGCGACGCGCAGCAGGGCGGCTTCGGGCTCCGCGGGCTGCTGCGCCGGTGGGCGGGCCCGCTGGCCCTGACCCTCCCCGTCGTCGCGCTGGGCGTCTACCCCTTGGTGGTGCCTGGCGGCCTGCCCGGCGAGGGGGAGCGCGGCCTGTCGTGGGCGATGCACCTGC
>JBJONS010000239.1:0-10394 GCA_046051725.1 Pseudomonadota bacterium
GCAAGACGAGAACGACCCGCTCAACGGCAGCACCGTCTTTGAAGACAGCACGGGCCTGCGCGGCGAAGAGCCCAACCCCACCTGGACCGACGACCCCGGCGCCATCTCGGCCGGCCGGCCGCGCGACCCCACCGCGTCGGACGCCCGCAGCGCCGCCCGCCAGGTCAGCGGCGGGCACAACCGCGGCCAGGTCGCCGATCCCGCAGACATCGAGGTCGTCCCGCTGGTCGCTGATCCGGGCGACATCGACGGCCCGACCCAGATGGCCCGGCCGGGCAGCGAGGCGGCCCTGTCGGCCAGCCGCGCCTTTGCGCCGGGCGGCGGCCTGCAGGCCCCGAGCTTCACCCCCCAGGGCGCCGACCTGTTCTCGGCGCCGACCATCGTGCACAACGGCCAGGACTTCGATCTCGAGTCCGAGACCCAGCGCGCCCCCCTGCGCGAGCCCGAGCTGCCCCGGCAGCCCGAGCCGCCGCCGCCGCCGCCGGTCCAGCACACCGCGATCCCCAGCAGCCCGGCCACGCTCGGCGAGAGCGGCGGCTTCCGCCAGAAGATCGTCGCGAGCACCGGGCCGGCGCTGCGGCCCCAAGACAGCCGCCCGGCGCCGATCCAGGCCGCGCCCCCGCCGATCCAGGCCGCGCCCCCGCCGATCCAGGCCGCACCTGGCCCGGCCGGCGGCCCGCCGCCCTTCCAGTCGGCGCCGCCGCCGATCCAGGCCGCGCCCCCGCCGATCCAGGCCGCGCCGAAGGCCAAGCCCAGCCCGCGCCCGGGGTCCGGCTCCGCGCCCTCCTCCTCCCCTGCTCCGGCGGCCAAAAGCGGCGGCGGCGTGGGCAAGATCATCGCCGCGCTCGCCGTGCTGGGCCTGCTCGGCGCCGGCGGGGCGGCCGCGCTCTTCTTCTCCGGCGCGCTGGACGGCGCGGCCCCTGGCCCCGACGCCCCGGTCGCCGACGGCGGCGGCGAGAAGCCGGCCACCGGCCCCGAGGGTGACCCCGGCGGCACCATCGAGGTCGGGCCGGCCAGCGAGAAGACCGGCTCGCTCACCCTCACGCTCAGCCCGCCCGGCCAAGCCAGCGTCAAGCTGCGCAAGACCGGCGGCTTCGAGAAGGTGTGGAACGGCGGCGGCAAGCTCGAGCTGGTGAACCTGCCCGAGGGCGCGTACATCGTGACCGTGACGCCGCTCGGCGGCACCGGCAAGCGCGACACCCTCGACGTCAAGCCCGGCACCGGCTGCGCGTTCACCTACCAGATGTCGAGCCAGAGCTGGACCAAGGGGGACTGCAAGTGAGGGCCGCCGCGGCGACGCTCGGCCTCGCGCTGCTGTTGGCGGGGGTCCCGGCCGCGGCGGCGGACGCGCCCGCCGGCCTCGCGGCCGAGATCACCGCGGCCAAGGCGGCCGTCAAGGCCAAAGACTGGGCGGCGGCCGAGGCCGCGCTGCAGCGGGCCGAGCGGGCGGCGATGGGCGCCAGCGGTCCCGTCACCCCGGCCGACCTGGGCAGCATCTGGATGATCCGCGGCGTGATCTTCCGCGCCCAAGCCGATCCCAAGGGCCGCTACAACGACCAGTGGCGCCAGGCCCTGGCCGTCGACAACAGCCTGCCCTGGGACGAGTCCCTCATCGCCGATGGCGACGCGTTCAGCCTTTTTGAGGCCCTGCGGGTCGAGGTGCGCGGGCGGGCCAAGGCCCCGGTCGGGCTGCCCGCGGCGGTCGGCGCGGCCAAGGCCTTCGTCGACGGGCAGCGGGTCAAGGCCGAAGACAGCGTGCTGGCCGGCGTTCACCTCGCCCAGGTCACCTGCCCCGACGCCTGCACCTACGGCGCGTGGACCACCCTGCAGCCGCCCCCGGCCTGGCTGCAGCTCTGCCCGGGCGGGGTCGACACCGCCGCGGCGCCGGCCGAAGAAGACGACGAGTTCGAGGGCATGGGCCCGGTCTTCGGCGTGCAAGGCGGCGGCGGCGGGGCCAAGGCCTGCCCGGCGGCGGCGGTGGCGGCCACCACGGCGCCCCCGCTCGGCAAGCCGGCCCGCGGGGCCACGGCCAAGGCCGACCCGCCCGCGCGCAGCGGCGGCGGCGGCGGCAACAAGGGCCCGGTGATCTTGATGGCCAGCGGCGGCGCCCTGGTGCTCGGGGCGGTGGGCCTGAACTTCGGCCTCGCCGCCCCTGCCTGGCAAGCGATCGAGGACGCCCGCGCCGCGCCCGCCGACCTGACCCGCACCGAGGCCGACCAGCTCAGCCGCAGCTTCAACGTGGCCCGCGGCCTGACCCTGGGGGTCGGCGTGGCGGGCCTGGGTCTTGGCGCGACCGGCCTCAGCCTGCAGCTCAGCGAGCGCACCAGCCTGTCGCCGACCCTCACCCCGGGCGGAGCGGGCCTGCGCGGCCGCTTCTGAGCGTCCACCTGCGCGCTGCGGCGGTCATCGTCCTCCAGGGCCCGGACCAGGGCCGGGCCCCGATCCGCCCGCTGGGGGGCATGCAGATCGACGGTCCGGATCGGGCGCCCCGGCGGCCGCGGGCCGCCGGCGGCCCCCCTCCGCGCGCGGCGCTGCGCGCCTTGGCCGCTGCGCGGCCCGCCTGCGGCGGCGCTCCGGTCGGCCTGGCGCGCGCGAGGCGGCGCTGATGGGCGGGCCGCGCCCGGCCGCGCCGCTCAACCCGCTGGTCGAGACGGCCCGCCTGCGCCTCGAGCCCCTCGGGCCGATGCACGCGCCGGGCCTCTACGCCGCCCTGCACGACCCGGCGGTGCTGCGGTTCATCCAGCTCAAGCCGGCCGAGACCGCGGCGGAGCTCGCGCTGCGCTACGCGATCCTGGCCCACCGGCGCGCGCAGCCCCACGAAGAGCGGTGGCTGCAGTGGGCCATCCGCGTCAAGGCCACCGGCGACCTCATCGGGAAGATCGACGCCGACGTCAACGCCGACGACATCGCCACCAACGTCGGCTACCTGCTCGAGGTCGCCGCCTGGGGCCGGGGCTACGCCACCGAGGCGCTGGCCGCGGTCCTGGCCCTGCTCGACGGCGCCGGCGTGCGCGAGCAGCGGGCCACCGTGACCGTGGGCAACGACGCCTCGGCCGCGGTGCTCCGGCGCTGTGGTTTTGCGCTCAGCCGGGTGATCGTCGACAATGACCGCGTGGGCGGTGTGTTGGTCGATGACTGGGAGTTTGTGCGGCGGGGCTGAGGCACGCCCGCTCACTCCCCCGCCGGCCCGACCTCGACCCAGACGCCGTCGCGCTGCCCCGGGGCGCGCAGCAGGCGCCCGGCCCCCCGCGCCTCGAGCTCGGACCCGGTCCAGGCGCCCTCGCCGGGGTGCAGGCGCAGGCCCCCGAAGGCCCCCTGGGGCCCCGGCCAGGTCCAGGGCAGGCCGACCCGGCGCAGGCCGCGCGAGGCGAGCCCCGAGAACAGGCGCCGGCGGCCCGAGGGGGCCATGGCCTCGCCGACCACGAGCAGGTGCCGGGCGCCGATCGCGTCGACCAGCTCGTCGAGGACCGCGGCGCCATCGGCCTGGCGCTCGGGCCAGGCGGTCCAATCGGCGGCGCCGCCTGGCTGGTCGAGGCGGAAGGCCAGCAGGGGCAGCACGCCGCCGCCCCGCACCATCGGGAAGCTCAGCGCCGCGACCGCGCCGCGGTCGTGGGTGGACGGCAGGGGCCGCTGCCAGAGGTCCTCGCCCGGCGGGTCGCCCGCCGCCGCGCAGGGCTTGAAGCTGCCCCGGACCACGACGCTGAGGCCCCGGGTCGAGGGCTGCCCCTCGGCGTGGCGGGCCTCGCCCTGCACCGCCCCGGCCAGCGCGGTCGCCTCGCTGGCCGAGAACCCGTAGAGCACGAAGACCCCGGCCTCGCTGTCGAGCAGGGCCTCGAGCTCGTCGGCGAAGGGGGCCGGCCCGCGCGCGAGCTGGGCCACCCGCACCGGCGCCTCGGGCGGGGGCGCGAGGCGGGCGCAGCCGCGCAGCCCGAGGCCCCAGGCGCCCGCCCCGGGGCTGACCGGGCCGACCGCCTGGGGGCGGTGCAGCAGGGTGACCGCGCCCAGGGCCCCGGCGAACAGGCTGAACGCCAGGGCGAAGCGCCCCTCCCAGAGGCTGGCGAGCACGAGGTAGGCGGCCAGCGCGCACCACAGCGGCTCGGCCCAGAGGAAGCCGAGCGCGATGAGGCTGTTCTCGGCGAGCAGCGGCAGCAGCAGCGCGAGGCCCGGCGGCAGCAGCAGCGCGAGGGTCGCGGGCCCCCGCCGCGCCGCCCCGGCCGGCGCAGGCCCAGGGCGCGCCGTCGGTGCGGGGGTGGGCTGCTGCGCGTCATCCATGCCGCCCCGCTAACGCCGCCGCGCCGCCCGCCGCGGCGATACGCAGACCCCGCGGCCGACCGGCCGCCGAGGGGGGCAGATGGCCGCAGGGCACAGCAGAGAGCGCGGCCGCGCCGCCGAGGCCGCCCAGGCCCGCGCGCTCAGCGCCGCCGGGCAGTGGGGGCCCGCCGCCGCGGCCTGGTCCCGGGTGGCCGCCGCCGAGGCCGCCGCCGGGCACGCCGCCGAGGCCTGCCAGGCCTGGTGCCTCGCCGGCGACGCGCTCCGGCGCGACGAGCGACCGACCGCTGCGGTCGAGGCCCTCGACCGGGCGCTCGGGGCCTGGGACGCGGGCCCATCCAAGATCGGCAGCATGGAGCGCGGCGCCGCCCGGGCGGTGCGCCTCGGGGTGCTGCTCGACGCCGGCCGGGTGGCCGAGGCGGTGGACGAGGCCCAGGCGCTCGAGGCCGACGCGGCCAGCCCTGGCCTGCGCGTGCTCGCCCTCGACCTGCTCGCTGGCGCCCTGCTCGCCGCCGGCCAAGTTGAGGCCAGCCGCGCCGCCGCCGCCCGGCTCAGCGCCGCGGCGCCGCCGGCCGCCGCGCCCGCGGCATGGTTCCGCGAGGGGATCCTCTGGCGCATGGACGGCGCGCTGTCCCGCGCCCGGGGCCACCTGCACCGGGTGCTCGAGCAGGCGCCCGAGGGGCCCGCCTGGGCCGGCCCGCGGGCCGCCGCCCAGGCCGAGCTCGCCGAGCTTGACCTTCTCGACGGCAACTTCATCGCGGCCGCCGCGCAGTTCGAGGCCGCCGCCCACCGCTGGGGCGAGGCCCACCGCCAGTCGGGCGCCTGGCGCGCCCACGCCGGGCGTCTGCTCGCGCTGTCCGAGGCTGGCCTGCGCCCCGACCCCGCGCCGCTGGGCCCCGGGCTGGCCCTGGCGGCCGAGCGCGGGCTGCCGCTGCTCGCCGTGCGCCTGCAGGCCGTGCACGGGGCGCTCCTGCAGCGCCGCGGGGCCGACGGGGGGCCGGCGCTGGCCGCCGCCGCCGAGACCGCCGCGGCGACCGGGGCGGTGCTGCTCGAGGGGTGGGTGCGCCTGCTGCGCCACCAAGCGGGCATCGTGGCCGGCGACGGCGCCCGGGCCCGGGCCTGCCTCGCCGAAGACGCCGTGCTGTCGCTTCGGGTCGCCGCGATGCCCTAAGCGGCGGGGCCCGCCGCGCGGCGCTCAGCCCTCGCCCATCAGGCGCAGGGCCAGGCTGAGCAGCCACGGCGCCCGCTGCATGGTCGGCAGCAGCATCCGCCGCAGCAGGGGCGGCCGGGTGACCGCGAGCAGCCCGCCGGTCATCCACCAATACCGGCGCAGCAGGCCGGGGTAGGCCCGGTCGTAGTCGCCGAGCCGCCCGGCGGCGACCGCGGCGACCGCGGCGGCGCCGGTGTCGAGCCCGAGGCGGATCCCCTCTCCGGTCAAGGGGTCGAGATATCCCGCGGCGTCGCCGATGAGCAGCACCCTCCCCGAACGAGGGGCGCGGACCCGCTGCTCGAAGGGCCCCGCACCCCGCGGACTGCTGGCGGGCGGGCCGAGGCGGGCGGCGACGTGCGGGAACCGGGCCAGGGCCGCCTGGATCGGGCTCGAGGCGGCCAGGGGCACATAGCGGCTCCGGTCCATCAAAAAGGCCACGCCGACAGTGTCCTCGCCCACCGGCGTGATGTAGCACTCCACGCCCTCGGCCCAGTGCACCTCGACCCGCGGCGACCAGGGCGGCGTGAAGAAGTGCTGGCGCAGCCCCACCCGGGCGGGGCCGCGGGCGGGGCGCTCGAGGCCGAGCCAGCGGCGGGTCGGCGAGCGCAGGCCGTCGGCGGCGAGCAGGTGCGGGGCGCGCAGGCGACCGCCGCCCTCGAGCTCGAGCTCCACCCCGTCGTCATCTTGGGAGATCCCGACCGCCCGGGCCTCGATCACCGGCACCTGGGCCTCGGCCACCGCCGCCTGCAGCGCCGCCGAGAGCGCGAGGCGCCGCACGCCGAGCCCGGGCCCGTGCGGGAAGTCCCGCTCGACCCGCAGGCGCTCGGGCGCGCGCGCGTCGACGTAGGCGATGCCGGTGAACGGCAGGCCGGGCAGCGGGCCGACCCCGAGCGCGGCGAGCGCGCGCACCGCGGGCGGCATCAGCCCCTCGCCGCAGGCCTTGTCGATGATCCCGGGCTGGGCCTCGACCACCACCGGGCAGAGGCCCCGCTGGCGCGCGGCCAGCGCCGCGGCGAGGCCGGTGGGCCCGCCGCCGAGGATCAGCAGGCGGGCGTCACTCCCGGCCCACTGCAACGGGAAGGGGGCCCCGGGGCGGTCCGGGCCCGCGCTCATGCCCGGCCCCCGCTCACCCGCGCCGCCCGAGCAGCAGCCCGAGCGCGCTGCGGGCCATCGCGCCGGCGAGCATCCACGGGCCGACCTGGGCCGGCGGCACGAGCGCGCCGCGCTGGTGCTGGCGCAGGGTCTCTCCGCGCCGCAGCTTGCCCGAGCTCGTGCGGGGGATGGTGCCCGGCTCGAGCAGCACCACCAGATCTGGATCCACGCCGGTCGCCGCGCAGACCGCGGCCCGGCAGGCCTCGGCTTGGCCCTCGTGGCGCTCGCGCACCTCGACGAAGACGAGCACCCGCTCGCCATGCTCGCCGACCTCGCCCACCGCGACCGCGCAGCCGGTGCGCACGCCGGCCACCGCGTCCACCGCCCGCTCGAGCTCGTGGGGGTGGTGGTTCTGGCCGCGCAGCACGATGAGGTCCTTGGCCCGGCCGCAGAGGTGCAGCCCGCCCCCGCGCAGGAAGCCCAGGTCCCCCGTGTCGAGCCAGCCGTCCGGGTCGAAGGGCTGGGCGGCCCGGCCCAGGTAGCCGCTCATCAGGCTCGGACCGCGCACAAAGACCCGCCCAACCATGTTTTCGGGCAGCGGGCCATCGGGGCCGCGCACCTCAACCCCGAAGCCAGGCAGGGCGGGCCCGAGGTTGACCAGCTCGGCGACGGGCGCATCGGGCGCATCGGGCGCGGGCTCGGCGGCCCGGCCCTCGGCCAGCGCCGCGGCGCAGACCCGCGCGGCGGTCCAGGGCGCCTCAATGGGCGCGAAGGTCACCGCCAGAGCGGCCTCAGACAGGCCATAGACGGGGGTCAGGGCCTCGGGGCGCAGGCCGTGGGGGGCGAAGCGCGCGGTGAAGCGCCGCAGGGTGTCGGGGCGGATCGGCTCGGCGCCGTTGAGCGCCGCCACCCAGCGCGAGAGATCGACGCCTTCGAGCTCGTCGTCGCGGATCCGGTCGACGCAGAGCGCATAGGCGAAGTCCGGCGCCGGCGAGATGGTGCCGCCATAGCGCGACAGCGCCCGCAGCCAGAGGGCGGGCTTCGCCAGGAAGGCCTCGGGCGGCAGCAGGGTGAGGGTCGCGGCGCGGTCGAGGGCCGGGATCACGCAGCCGATGAGGCCCATGTCGTGGTAGAGCGGCAGCCAGCTCACCCCGGCGTGGGGGCCGAAGGCGGCCGCCGGCCGGCGGGTGAACAGCTCGCCCATCACCGCGCGGGCGTTGGCCAGCACCGCGGCGTGGCTGAGCGCCACGGGCTTGGGGTCCACAGTGGTCCCGCTGCTGAACTGGACCATACACAGGTCGGTGGGCGACCGTCCCGTGTGCGCTGCGGCCTCAGCAACCACCGGACCATTCAGCTCTTCGGCCACCAGCAGGCCCAGGCGCGGCCCCTGCGGCAGCACCGCCGGGTCCATCAGCCGGCCCAGCACCCGCCGCACGCCGCGGTCGGTGACCACCGCGGCCGCGTCGACCGCCTGCACCATCGCCGCGGTGCGGGCGAAGTACTCGTCGAGGCGCCCGAGGCGCACCGGCGGATAGAGCGGCACCGGCACCGCGCCGAGCAGCATCAGCCCAAAGAACAGGTCGAAGAAGGCGGGCCCGGTGGGCAGCACCACCGCCACCCGCTCGCCCGCCCGCAGGCCCCGCGCGGCGAGGGCCCCGGCGCAGGCGCGGGCCCCGGCGCGCACCGCCGGCCACGGCCGCAGGCTGGCCTGCTCGTGGCGGTCGACGAAGCGCAGGCCCGACCCCGGGGGGTCTGCCGCGGCGGCGCGGTCGAGCGCCTCGACGAGGTCAGCGGCGCCCAGGCTCTCGCCGTCGTGCGCGCCGTCCGCGCCCCGCCCGCTCACGCCTGCCCTCCGGCGCGCTCCACGAGGCGGCGCGACACGATCTGGACCACGTCGCGCAGGGTGTTGGCCTGCTCGTCGTCCTCGGGCTCGAAGCTGATCTGCAGGTGGTCCTCGATGGCCACGACCAGCGCGAGGCGCTGCAGGCTGTCGAGCGCCCCGCTCAGCTCGGCGTCCGGCGCGATCGGCCGGTCGAGGCGCAGCTCGCGCCGGGCCAGCTCGAGGATCCAGGCCTCGACAGCCGCCAGGTCGGCGGGGTCGGCGGGCGGACGCAGGGCCGGCGCGGAGGGGTGCGGGGAAGGGTGCTGGGCAGCGTGCAGGGCGCTCATGCAGAGCTCCGGGGGGGCGGCAGGCTCGCGAGCGCGGCGTCCTCGGTCTGGAGGCGCACCCGCAGCAGCAGCGCGTTGAGCAGGGTGAAGCCGAGCGCGGTCAGCCAGGCGCCGTGCACCAGCGGCAAGGCGAGGCCCTCGAGCACGACCACCACATAGTTGGGGTGCTTGAGGTAGCGGTAGGGCCCGCCCGTGACCGGAGCGAGCCCGGGCACGATGATCACGCGGGTGTTCCACCGCGGGCCGAGCGTGGTGATGCACCACCAGCGCAGGCCCTGCAGCGCGACGCAGGCGCCGATCAGGGCCCAGCCGGCCACCGGGTGGAAGGGGCGGTCGAGCAGCAGCACCTCGGCGGGGCCCGCGAAGAGCGCGGCGGTGTGCAGCACGACCATCGCCGGGTAGTGCCCGCGCCCGTGCTCGACGCCGCCGCGGGCGAAGGACCACGCGGCGTTGCGCAGCGAGACCACCACCTCGACCAGGCGCTCGACCACCGTGAGGCCCATCAGGCCGAGGAACAGCGCCACGCTCCATTCGGGTGCCAAGGGCGCGCCCGTCGGCGCGGCCAGGGCCAAGGCCGGCGCGAGCAGGCCCCCGAGCAGCGCCGCGGCGCGCAGTCGGCGGTCCACGCTCACCACCGCAGCAGCAGGAGCTCAGAGCAAAAGCCCGGCCCCATCGCCAACATCAGGCCGAGCGTGCCCGGCGCGGGCCGCCGCTCGCGCAGGGTGTCGTGCAGCACGAACAGCACGCTGGCCGACGAGAGGTTGCCCACCTCGCGCAGCGAGCGCCAGGTGAGCGCGGTGGCCTCGCGGGACAGGCCGAGGCTGCGCTCGAAGGCCTCGAGCACCTTGGGCCCGCCCGAGTGGCAGATCACGCTGCCGATGTCGGCGAGGCTCAGCCCCTGGTCGGCGAGGAAGGCGTCGACGTCGCCCCGCATGTGCTGGTCGACCACCTGGGGGACCTGGGCCGAGAGGATGATCTTGAAGCCCGACGCGCCGATGTCCCAGCCCATGACCTGCTCAGTGTCGGGGTAAAACACCGAGCGGGTCGCCAAGACCTCGGGCACGCCCCCGGTGGGCGCCGCGGGCACGGCCGCCGCGCCCCCGCAGACCACCGCCGCCGCGCCGTCGCCGAAGAGGCCCGAGGCGATGAGGTTGGCGAGGCTGAGGTCTTCGCGCTGCAGCGTGAGGCTGCACAGCTCGACGCTGAGCAAGGCGGCGGTGTGACCGGGCCAGCCGCGCCGGTAGTCGCTCACCCGGCTGAGCCCGGCCGCGCCGGCGACGCAGCCGAGGCCGAAGATGGGCACCCGCTTCAGATCGGACCGCAGGCCGAGCCGGTTGACCAGGCGGGCATCAAGCGACGGCGCGCTGATCCCGGTCACGGTCGTGAAGAACAGGCAGTCGAGGTCACGGGGCCGCAGGCCGGCCGCGTCGAGGGCCGCGGAGAGGGCCGCGGCGCCCACCTCGAGGCCAACCTCACCGAAAGCCTTGTTCGCCGCGGTGAAGTCGAGGCCGAGGTAGTCTTGCATCGGCAGGGCGAGGTTGCGGCCGCCCACCTGCACCGCCTGATGGAGCTGCCCGACCCGGCGGGCGTTGTGGTGCCGGGTCGACCAGACCGCCTCAAAGGCGGCGATGAGCGCGTCCTGCTCGTAGCGGTG
>JBJONS010000240.1:0-3563 GCA_046051725.1 Pseudomonadota bacterium
GCGGCCGAGAGCGAACCCGAAGACGCGCTCAAGCTCGCTGCTCCGACGAAGATGGTGCCGCCCGCGCCGCCACCGCCCCCGCCGGGAGAGGCCGCGCCGCCGGAGTAGTAGCCGTCTTCTCCCCCGGCGCCGTTCGCCCGCACGGTCCCGGTCAGGCTGAGCGTGCCGGCCGAGAACAGCACGGTGCCGCCGCCGGCCCCGCCGGCTCCGCCGTAGGACCCGCCGTCGGCGTCGGCGTCGAGGCTGCCGCCGCCTCCGCCGCCGCCGAACAGCACCCGGCTCAGCGCGGTGTCGCCGGCCACCCCGCCGCCGGTGCCTGGGGTGTTGCCCCAGCCGCTGATGGTGCCGCCCGCCGCGCCGACGGTCGCGTGGCCGCCGCCGCCGCCGTCGGCGTGGGTCAGGCTCGGGGACTGGCCGCCGCCGCCGCCGATCCCGTTGGCCGCGGTGCTGCTGCCGCCGAGGCTGGTCAGGCCCTGGCCCTGCAGGCCAGACGCGGTGCGGGAGCCTTGGCGGCCACCCCCGAGGTACCCCCGGCCGCTCGCGTCGAGGGTGCCCCGCAGGTCGAGGGTGCCGCTGACGACGAAGGGCATCATGCCGCCGCCTGGGCTCGCCGTTCCGCTCCAGCTCGGGGCCGACCAGGTGACCCCGGAGTTGACGGTCACGCCGCTGTACTGGCGCACGCGCAGCACCCAGACGCTGTCGGACGCGCTCTGGGCCACGCTGACGGGGGTGGACAGGGTCAGGCGGCCGGTGGCGGTGGCGCTGACCGTCAGCACCTCCCAGGCGCCGGCGTTCGCGCCGAAGACGCTGACCACCAGGGCCAGATCGCCCGCCGACCAGCCGGCGCTGCTCGCCACGGTCAGGCTGGTGGCGCCGACCGCCGCCCCGCCGCTTAAGGTCGTGCTGGTCGTCGAGAAGGTCGTGCTGGAAGCGACGCTCAGCGCGCCGTCGCGGCCGTCGCCCAGCGGCAGGGTGTAGCCGTCGCAGTTGGTGTCGACGCAGTCCCAGCGCTCGGGCGCCCCGGGGTAGGTCGTGGCCGCGCTGTCGTTGCAGTCGGCGGCGACGCTGACGTATCCGGCCGGCGCGCTGCACGAACGGGAGGTGACCCCGCTGGTGCCGTAGCCGTCGCTGTCGGCGTCGCGGTACCACGTCGCGGTCGAGGCGCCGCTCAGCGAGCTGTCGGCGTCGTCGATGAGCGCGTCGCAGTCGTCATCGCGGCTGTTGCAGACCTCAGACGCGGCGGGGTTGACCGCGGCGAGGGCGTCGTCGCAGTCCGTCGCGCTGGCCACGAAGCCGCTGGCCGCCGCGCAGCTGCGGGCGCTGCGGCTGGGATCACCGTAGCCGTCGCTGTCGCCGTCGCGGTACCAGGTCGAGGTCGAGGCGAGGCTGACCGAGGGGTCGGCGTCGTCGGCCAGCGCGTCGCAGTCGTCGTCGAGGCCGTTGCAGGCCTCGGTGGCGCCGGGGTTGACCGCGGCGCGCGTGTCGTCACAGTCGGCCGCGCTGGCCACGAAACCCGAGGGCGCGGCGCAGGCCCGGCTGGTCGTCGCCGCGGCGCCGTAGCTGTCGCCGTCGGCGTCGCGGTACCAGGTGGCCGTGCTCGCCGCGCTGAGGCTGGCGTCAGCGTCGTCGATCTGGGCGTCGCAGTCGTCGTCGAGGCTGTTGCAGACCTCGGTCGCGCTGGGGTTGACCGCCCCGCGCAGGTCATCGCAGTCGCCGGCCCGGCTCACGCCCAGCGCGGGCGCGACGCAGCTGCGGCTGCTGCGCGCCGGATCACCGTAGGTGTCGCCATCGGCGTCGGTGTACCAGGTGGCGGCGCTGCTGAGGCTGAGCCCGGCGTCCGCGTCGTCAATCTGGGCGTCGCAGTCGTCGTCGAGGCCGTTGCAGACCTCGGTGGCCGTCGGGTGGATCGCCGCCGCGGTGTCGACGCAGTCCCCCGGGGTCGCGACCTCGCCGGGGCGCGCCACGCAGGCCCGCCGCAGGGTGGCGGTGGCGCCAAAACCGTCGCCGTCGCCGTCGGTGTACCAGCTCGAGGCCGAGCTCAGGTTGAGATCGGCGTCAGCGTCGTCAATCTGGGCGTCGCAGTCATCGTCGATGCCGTTGCAGGTCTCGGTCGCGCTCGGACGCACCGCCGCCCGGGCGTCGTCGCAGTCGGTGGCGTCGGCGACGAAGCCCGCGGGCTGCAGGCAGGCCCGGATCGCCGATCCGGGGTCGCCAAACCCATCGCCGTCGGCGTCGCGGTGCCAGACCCGGCCCGTCGACAGCAGCAGGTCGGGGTCTGCGTCGTCGGAGAGGCCGTCGCAGTCGTCATCCACGCCGTTGCAGGTCTCGGTCGCGCCGGGGTTGACCGCCAGCGTGCGGTCGTCGCAGTCGGTGTCGTCGGCCACCGCGCCGGCGGGGGTGGCGCAGGCGATCACCTCGTCGAGCGGATCGCCGTAGGTGTCGCCGTCGTCGTCTTCGTAAAACGAGGTGCCGGTGCTGAGATCGACGCCCGGGTCGGCGTCGTCGGTGAGCGTGTCGCAGTCGTCGTCGACGCGGTTGCAGACCTCGAGCGCGTCGGGGCGCCGGTCGGGGTCGGCGTCGTCGCAGTCGCGGCAGGCGGGGAAGGTGTCGCCGTCGCGATCTTCGTAGGCCACGCTGCCGTCGCAGTTCCAGTCGGTCGGGTCGGTGCAGTCGGTCTCGGGCGCGTCGGGGTAGAAGCGATCGTCGAGATCATCGCAGTCGCCGGGCTGATCGGCGTAGCCGACCGGGGCCGAGCAGGCCTGGGCGGTGCGGTCGGGCAGGCCAAAGCCGTCGCCGTCCTTGTCTTCGTACCAGGTGGCGCCCACGCCCTCGTCGACCTCGCCGTCGCAGTCGTTGTCTTGCTCGTCGCAGACCTCGGACGCGTCGGGGTTGGCCGCCGCGCTGGCGTCGTCGCAGTCGGAGGCGTCGAGCACCGCGCCCTCGACCGGCGTGCACGAGAGCACCGCGCTGGACGGGTCACCGAAGCCATCGGCGTCGGCGTCGGTGAACCACTCGACGAGGTCATCGTCGTCGGCCACGTCGTCACAGTCGTTGTCGAGGCCGTCGCAGAGCTCGGCCGCGCCGGGGAAGACGGTGGGGTCGCTGTCATCGCAGTCGGTGCCCGCGCTGGCCGCGCCGTCGGGCGGGACGCAGGCCGCGGTCGAGGCCGCGGGGTCGCCGAAGCCGTCGGCGTCGGCGTCGGCGTACCAGGTCGAGGTCACGCCCTCATCGACCTGCCCGTCGCAATTGTTGTCGATGCCGTCGCAGAGCTCGACCGCCCCGGGGTTGACCGTCGCGTCGCCCTCGGCGCAGTCTTCTTCGCCGAAGAAGCCGTCGCCGTCGCTGTCATCGGCGGCGGTGTCGAGCCCGAGCGCCCCGCCGCCCTGCTCGGGCTTGTCGGCCTCGCAGGCGCTGAGCGCGAGGGCGGCGCAGAGAGAGAGGGCGGTGCGGGGCAGGGCGCGCATGGGAGCTCCAGGGTGCGGCCCCGAGTCTACCGCAGCCGCCCCGGCCCCATGCGGGGAATTGCGCGGGCGACGGCGGCCCGGCGCCGCTCAGCCCCGCAG
>JBJONS010000241.1:0-3172 GCA_046051725.1 Pseudomonadota bacterium
CGGGCCGCGCGCGCGGCGGCGACGGCCTCGCGGGCGGCCACCACGCGGGCCTCGGCCTCAGCGACAACGACGCTGAGATCAGCGATCTCGCGCTTGCGGGCGAGGCGCGCCGCGCCCACCGAGCCCGGGGCGCCCAGGCGCAGCCGTCCCCGCCCGTCGACCGCGGCGTGGGCCCCGGCCTCGAGCACGCCGGCCTGCGCCGCGGCGCTCGCGGCCAGCAGCGCGGCCAAGTCCGGCACCCGCGCGCAGCGGGCGACCACCGCGCCCAGCGCCCGCAGCCCCTCGTCGCCCACCGCCAGCGCCGCCAACCACGGCTCTTGCACCGGCTGGGCGTGCTCGAGCACCACCACGTCGACCCGCCCCTTGGCAGCGGCGGCGATGGCCGCGGCGACCGCCCCGGTCGGGGCCACCACCGCGTCGAGCGCCTCGCCGAGCAGACCGGTCACGGCGTGGTCGAGCTCGGCGGGCACGCTGAGCAGGTCCGAGACCGTACCCCGCACGCCCGGCACCGACAGGGCGGCGCGGGCCGCCTCTTCAAAGCCGCTCTTGTCGGACTGCAGCGCCCGCAGCGAGTCGAGCCGCGCCCGCAGCCGGGCCTCTTCCCGCTCGACGACGCTGAGCTGGCCCTCGGCCTCGCGGACCGCCCGGCCCTGGGCGGCGCGCTGCTCTTCGCCGCGCTCGACGCCCTGGCGGGCGCTCTCGACGCCCTCTTTCACCTGGATGAGGCGCCGACCGGCGGCGGCCTCGGCCTCAACCGCGATGAGGTGCTGGGCCTTGGCCTCGCCCAGCACAGTGTCGGTGTCGACCGTGCGCTCGCCCAGGCGGGCCTCGCGCTGGCGCAGGTCGTCGCGGCGCGCCACGCAGGCGCGCTGGTCGGCCTCGGCCTGGGTGATGACGCGCACATGGCCCATCACCACGTTCTTCCCCGCGTCGATGCGGGCGCGGCGGGCGCGGGCCGCGGCCTCGACCTCGCGCTGCTCGACGCGCAGGGCCTCGAGGTCGGCCTCGATCTCGCCGAGCACGCGCTCGGCCTCGAGGCGCTCGCGCTGCACGGCGGCGACCCGGGCGGCGGCCTCGGCGGCGGCGGCCTCGGCGGCGGCGCGCTGCTCTTCGAGGTTGCCGCGGCGGCCCCGCAGGTCCTCGCGCTCTTTGCGCTGGTACTGGCGGGCCGACTCGAGCTCGCGGCGGCTCGCCTCGAGCTCGGCGAGGCGGTCGCGCAGGCGGCCGATGCGCTCGTCGAGCACCTCGAGGCGGGCACGACCGGCCTGCACCGCGGCCTCTCGGCGCTCGAGCTCGCGGCTGAGCGTGCGCTCGTTGGCGGTCTGGTCGCGGGCCCGCTCGGTGAGCGCGCGCCGGTCTTCGGCGCCGGCGGCGTAGCGGGACAGGCCGAGGAAGATCTCGCCTTGGCGGACCAGCGCGCTGAGGCGCCGGTACTTCATCGCCTTGCCGACCTGCTTCTCGAGCTCGCGCAGCCGGGCGGCGAGGGTGTCGACCACGTCGCTGGCCCGGCCGAGGTTGGTGATCGTGCTCTCGAGGTGCTGCTCGGCCTCTTTGCGGCGGGCCTTGTAGCGGGAGATCCCGGCCGCCTCTTCGATGAGCGAGCGGCGCTCTTCGGGCCGGGCCCGCACGATCTCGCCGATCCGGCCCTGCTCGATGACCGAGTAGAGCGGGTTGGCCGCGCCCGAGTCAAGGAAAAGGTCTTGGACGTCTTTGAGGCGCACCTTCTGCTGGTTGATCAGGTACTCGCTCGAGCCGTCGCGGTGCAGCTTGCGGGTGACCTGCAGCTCGGACAAGCGCGCGTACTCGCCGGGAAAAGGCTCATCCTCGGCCGAGAAGTGCAGCGTGACCTCGGCCGAGCCCATCGGCCCGCGGTCGGCCGAGCCGGCGAAGATGACGTCCTGCATGGCTTGGCCGCGCAGGCGGGTGGGCCGCTGCTCGCCGAGGCACCAGCGCACGGCGTCGACCACGTTGGACTTGCCGCAGCCGTTGGGGCCCACCACGCCCGAGATGCCCGCGCCAAAACTCAGCGCCGTGCGGTCAGGGAAGGACTTGAAGCCGTGGAGCTCCAGCTTTCGGATCTGCATCGGGCCAGGCGGGGTGGGCGGTGGAGGGGGCCGGGAGACGACCGTTGTCCCCTGCGCGGGCCGCGCCGCGGCGCGACGGCGACACTATCACGGAGCCCCGGTCGGAGCCGCGGGGCGGGCGGCCTCGGCCTGCCAGAGCTCGAGCAGGCGCTGGTACTCGACGTGGCCGTGCCGGATCCACCCGTCGATCTCGTCCTCGCTCAGCGTGCGGACCACCTTGCCCGGCACGCCCATCACCAGCGATCCCCGGGGGATCCGCTTGCCGGCGCCGACCACCGCGCCAGCCCCGATGACGCAGAAGCTCTCGACCACGGCGTTGTCGAGCACAATCGCGCCCATTCCGACCAGCACGTCATCCTCGATGGTGCAGCCGTGCAGCACCACCCGGTGGCCGATGGTGCAGCGGGCGCCCACCGAGGTCCAGCTCAGGCCCTTGGTCGCGTGGGCGATGGTGCCGTCCTGCAGGCTGGTCTCGGCGCCCACCCGCAGGCTGCCCTGGTCGCCGCGCAGCACCACCCCGGGCCAGACGTTGGCGCGGGGCCCGATGACGACATCACCGATGAGCACGGCGCTCCAGTGGCACCACGCGCTCGGATCCACCGCGGGTCCGACCCCGTCGAAGGGCTCGAGCACAGCACCCCCCGGGGCGCGCGGGAGGGTCGACCAGTCGGGATGGGCGGGGTGCATCAGGCCTCCGGGATCGGCGCCGGCGCTATCACCCGCGGCGCGCGGGGCCTGCAACAGCGCACCGTGCGCCGGCGTAGGCGGCCGCGCGGAGGCTGGCCATGCATGAGCTCCAGCGCGAGGGCGAAGCGCTGCCCGTCGCCCAGTTCACCAAGAACCTCGGCGTCGCCTACCTGCTGTGGTGCGCGGGCTTCATCGGCCTCGCCGGCCTGCACCGCATCTACATGGGCAAGCCGGCCTCGGGCCTGCTGTGGCTGTTCACCGGCGGCCTCTGCGGCCTGGGCCAGCTGGCCGACGTGGCCTTCATGCCCCGGATGCTCGCCGACGCGCAGGCCGGCCGCGGGTGGTGAGCCCGCGCCGACCCCTCAGGGGGCAGGCGACGGCAGGGGAGCAGCAGCACCCTC
>JBJONS010000242.1:0-5836 GCA_046051725.1 Pseudomonadota bacterium
GGCTGAGGCCAGGGGGCGCCGCGGACCGCGGCCCTGCCCCGGTGGGGCGGCGGGCCGCCCTGCAAAAGCCCTGTGCGGCTGCGCCCCTCGATTGAAGCCGGGGGGCGGCGCCGGTATGCTCCGCCGGCCCGGAGGTGCCCCGGGTCTGCTTGTGCTGTCGCCCGCGCCGCGGGTCGAGGGTCCCCGATGCGCCGCGTCCCCGCTCCGCCCCCGCTCGTCCTCGCTGGGGCCGCCGCGGCCCTGACCCTGCTCGGCGCGCGCCCCGCCGCGGCGAACGACCCGCTGCTGCTGATCCCCGCCCCGCCGGTGGCGCCGGCGGCCAGCGAGCCGGTCACCGTCCAGGTCTGGAGCCCTGCCATCGCCGCCGACTCCGAGATCACCGTCCAGGGCGCAGAGCTGCTCGGGGTCGAGGTGCTCGCCGACGATCTCGCCGCGCTGCGGCTCAGCCTGCCCCCGGCGGCCGCCCGGGGTGAGGTGGCCGTCGTGGTGCGGGTGCGCGGGCCGGCGGGCAAGTCCGACGGGACCATCCGCCTCATCTCGGCACCAGCCGAGGCCGCGGTGATGGCGGTGGTCGCCGACCCGCCGCGCTTCCGGGTCGGCGTGGACGACGCCGCCACGGTGCGCCTGACCCTGCCGGCCGGCCTGCGGGACCCGGCCACCCGGCGCATCAAGGTCATCGCCAACGTCGGCGTGGTCGAGGGCGTGGTCGTCGACGGCGGGGCCGCGGTGGCCCGCTGGCGCCCCGGGCCGGACGTGAAGTCCTCGCAGATCGTCGTGCTGACCGCCATCGACGAGGCCGCGCCCGACGCCGTGGTCGGCGCGCTGGCCTACCCGGTGATCGTCCGCAAAGACCTGCCCTTCCCCGCGCCCGCCGGGGCCTCGGTGGTGCTCACCGTCGGCGAGCGGTCTTTTGGGCCCGCCACCGCCGGCGCCGACGGGCGCGCTGTGCTGCCGGTCGAGCGCGACCCCACCATCACCAAGGGCCGCCTGCGGGTGGTCGCCCCCGGGGGCGCGGTCAGCGAGAGCGACGTCGAGCTTGCCTTTGGCGAAGGTCCGCGCTTCGCGTTGCTGCCCCTGCCCAAGGCCGTGGGCCACGACCCCAAGGCGCCCCAGCCGGTGCTCGCCTATGCCTCGGGCCCCGATGGCCGGCCCTGGACCGGCGCTGCCCCCCAGATCGCCGCCGACAAGGGCAAGGTCGGCGCGGTGACCGCCGGGCCCGGGCCCGGCTTCTTCGTCGCCCCCTGGGACACCGCCGGGGCCAGCGGCGCAGCGACCCTCACGGTCAGCCTGGATGGCCGGACCCACACGCAGAGCACCCAGGTGGTGGCCGCGGCGAACCGGGCGCCGTCGACCCTGACGGCCGAGCCGGCGGCGCTGCTCGCCTCAGGCGTCGACACGACGCTGGGCCTGAGCGCGGGCAGCGCGCTGGCGCTGTTCGGCGCGGCCCCCAAGGGCGGCAAGGGCAAAGATCCCAGCGCGGTCGCGGTCAGCTTGGCCGCGGGGTCCGAGGCGCTGGCCGCGGTCGCGGCGCCCCGCCTGCCGGTCAGCGGCCAGCCCGTGGCCCGGCTCGTGGTCTGGACACCGGCCGACGTGGCGCCGGCCGACGGGGTCAGCCGGGTGCCGGTGGGGGTGGTGGCGCTGGACGCCGACGGCTTGCCGGTGCCCAACGTGCCGCTGAAGTGGAGCGTCGAGGGGGCGGGCGCGCTGGCCGGCCTGCCGACGACCACCGGGGATGGCCTCGCGGTCGGCCTCTACGTCGCGGGCAGCCAGGTCGGGCCGGTCGGCCTCAAGGTCGAGGGCGCGGGCAGCGTGGGCCTCAGCCCGCTGTTCTTGCAGGGCGCGGGCTTCGCGCCGGCCGCGGGGGCCTCGGGCACGGCGGCGGGGCTGGCCGAGCGCGCGCTCTGGCGGTCCATCGCGCCCCTGGTGGTGGTCGGGCGGCCCGCCGGCGCGCCGCTTCCGGCGGTGGCGCCGATGACCGCCGCCGATCTGGCCCGGATGGAGGCCGAGAAGAAGGCGGCGGAGAAGGCCGCCAAGAAGGGCGCGAAGGCCCCGGCGGGCGGCGGCGTGGCGCCGGCCGGTCCGGCGGGCGGCGGGGGCGGCGGCGGCGATCCGCTGGCCCTGTTCGGGGCGGCCCCAGCGGACGGCATGGGCACCTCGACGGTGCGGGTCAGCCTCGGCCTGCTCGCGCACCCCCGCACCTACGCGCTGAGCGCCAAAGACGCGCCCCTGCCCGGTGAGCTCGAGTGGGAGACCCCGGGGCTGCTCTCGGCGCCGGGCGTCGACCTGCGGGCCGAGGTCCACAAGGGGGCATGGGGCGGCGAGCTGCGCCTGCGGGGCAGCACCCAGGCGGTCGCCAACCCCTTCGAAGAGGACGCGCAGCGGCTCAACACCGGCGAGCTGGTGCTCGCGCCCACCTACCGGGGCGCCATCGCCCCGGGCCTCTGCTGGCAGGCCGGCCTCGGCTACCACCGGGCCACGGTGCCGGCCTGGGCCTACAACGACGCCGAGCAGCCCACCGCGCTCGACGACGAGGCGCTCGGGGCCAACGCCCTGCGGCTGAGCGGCGGGCTGACCATCGACCGCGAGCGCGCCCTGCTCGGCGTCGAGGTCGCGCCTTCGGTCGGCGCGGGGCTGACCAACCTCGCGGTCAACGCCGTGCTGGGCGTGCACATCGGCGAGACCTGGGCCGCGCAGCTCGGCTGGGGCCAAGACTGGCGGCGGGCCTCGCCCGAGATCGAGGGGGCCGAGGCGAGCATCAAGGAGCAGATCACCGGGCTGACGCTGGGGGTCGCCTACCGCTTGCCCTGAGCGGGCCCCCGCGCCGCGGTGGGGCAGGGCCGATCCCCACTGGAGGCGTCGACCGCGCCCGGCCGACCGGCGCGCGCCGCGCAGCGGCGGCCGCGCAGCGGCCGAGCCGGGCGGGCGGCGATCCCGCCGCAGGCGGAGCGCCGCCCGGGGCCCCGGCGAGCGCAGAGGGGGGCCGTCGGGCGCCCGGACGGCGGGGCCGCGGCTCGACGGTGCTGTCGGGTGAGTTCGACAAAGATGTCTGGCCGAAGTGCAGACCAGACGCTCGTGTCGTGCCGCTCAGACGATGGTGTTGGCCCACCGGCCGCGCCAGGCTGCTTGGCCTTTGCCCAGCGCTTTGAGCATGGTGGTCAGGTTGATGCCCCACCACACGCCCTCGGCGCCCAGGCCCAGCGGCCCGGCCAGGGCCCAGCACAGGGGCACCCGCAGCAGGTTCAGCGGGCTCGACCAGCGCAGCACCGTGCGGGTGTCGCCCGCGCCCTGCAGCACGCCCTCGGCCAGCGACTCCCAGGCCACAAAAGGCTGGGAGAAGGCCAGCACCCGCGCGTAGAGCACCGCCTGGGCCAGCACCTCGGGGTCGTCGGTGAACGGCTCGCAGAGCTCTTCGGCGAGCAAGCCGAAGGCGAGGCCGGCGCCCACCCCCGCAGCGGTGACCGGCCAGAGCCCGACCCGCAGGGCCTTCGCCGCGAGGTCCGGCCGGCCGGCGCCGAGCTGGCGACCGACGAGGCTGCTGACCCCCACCGACAGGCCCGAGAACAGCGGCCAGCTCAGGCCTTCGAGCGCCGAGAAGCCGATGCCGAGCGCCGCGTTGACCGCCGGGCCGAGCGGCGAGATCGCCCAGCGCAGCAGCGCCCAGTAGACCAGCGCGTAGGCCGCGGTGTTGAGGGCGACCGGCAGGCCGATCCGCACGAGGCGCAGGACCATGTCCAGGTCGCGAAAACTCTGCCGCGGCGGGCGCAGCTCGCGCCACAGCACGACCAGCGCGACCACCAGGGTCAGGCCCCGGCTGAGGCCGCTGGCCGCCGCCGCCGCCTCGATGCCCAAGCCGAAGTGGTGCACCAGCAGGGCCGAGACGCCGAGGTTCAGCGCGGTGGAGACCGCGTGCAAGGCCATCGACAGCCCGGTGCGGCCCATCGCGAACAGCGCCTGGTCGACCGCCGGGGCCAGCGCCAAGGGCAGCCCGGCCAGGGCCAGCGCCCGCAGATAGGCGACGCTCTGGGCGGCGGTCTCGCCGCTGAGGCCCATGGCCGCGGCGATCTCGGGGGCCAAGGCCGCGCAGAGGCCAAAAGACAGCAGCCCGATGACCGCGGCGGCGGCCATGCCCGCGCCGAAGGCCGCGCCGCGCAGCTGCGGGTCTTGCGCGCCCTGGGCCCGGGCCATCAGCGGGCCGAGCCCGTAGGCCACCGTCGCCCAGATCGCGTAGAGCAAGATCAACACGAAGGTGCAGGAGCCGATCGCGGCCTGGGCCTCGACCCCGATCCACTGCGCCACGTACTGATCAACGACCCGGAAGCCGTTGTTGAGCATGACCGACGCGGCGGCCGGGAGGGCCAGGGCCAGCAGCGCCCGGGGCGTGGGCGCCGGCGGCGGGGCGATGGCCGGGGCCGGCGCGGAGAGGGCGGCGTCGCTCACATCGGCTCCGGCGGGCGGCGGGGGATCCCGCGCGCCCTGCGCCTTAGCCAGGGCACCCGGCCTGGGCCGGGAGGGCCGCGCCTTAGAAGATCTCCATCCAGGCCAGGGTGTTGGTGCCCAGGAAGGCGTCGTTGGCCGGGGTGATTGTGCCCACCGGCGCGTCGCTGCCGTCGGTGCTCGCGTTGCTGGTGCCGTAGAAGAGGGTGCCCTTGTCGGTCACGGTCAGCCCGCTGACGTAGGAGTCTTCGGCCTCGATGAAGTTGGCGTCAGCGGCAGTGATCGCGCCGTCGCCGGTCGTGTCGATGCCGTTGGTGCAGTCCTCGAAGTCGATGCCGTAGATGCGGCCGGTGCCGCCGTCGCAGCGGTCGGCCGCCGGCAGCCAGGTCGTGTAGTAGACGACGCCGGCGTAGACGATCGGGTCGGAGGTCAGGCCCTCGCCGGCGCCGAGCGTCAGCACGCCGCCCGAGCCGCAGTCGTCGAGCGGCTGCATGGTGTCACCGGCGCAGCTGCCCGGCGAGGTGTCTTTCATGGCGAAGAAGTAGCCGCTGCCGCTGCTCTGGCTGCGGGAGTACGGCGTGCCGGTGCCCCAGTAGACGCCGAGCGAGCCGTCGCGGAGCCACGAGGTGGTCGCCGCGTAGTAGACCTCGGGCCGGGTCGTCAGGCCGCCGTCGGTCTTCGGGTCGAAGAACTCGATCCAGGTCGGGTCGCCCGGGTCGCCGTCGTCGAGGCAGGCCTTGTACATCCAGGTCGAGCCGGGGTTCTGCAGGTCGCCGGGGCCGGTGCCGCCCTCGTCGCTCGGCTGGTAGCTGGTCGTGACCGGGAAGTAGAGCGTGTCGGCGTCGCCGTCGCTGTCCACGTCGACCACGGCCAGGGCCGCCGAGATGTAGCCGTTCTCGTAGTGCGCGTCGGTGTCGCTGTTCAGCGCCGAGCCGATGTCATCGGCCTCGGGGTGGCCGTTGTCGCCGCGCGCGTAGCCGGCGCTGGCGCTCGGGGCCTGGTAGCCGACGTGCCCGGTCTCCCAGTAGCTGTCGCCCACCGCCCAGATGTAGAGGTTGGGCTCGTGGAGCTGGTAGCTGCTGCTCGTCGGCACGCCGCGGCCCGAGCCCCAGAAGGCCACCCAGCGGTCGGTCGGGGTCGCCCCGCTGGAGTCGTAGATGTTGGCGATGACCGGCCGGCTGGTCGTGTAGCCCATCGCGTGCTGGTCGCTCTCGTCGGTCTGCTCCCACAAGAAGCGCGGCGCGTTGGTGTCGGTGATGTCCAGCGCCAGCGTGACCGGGCCGCCCTGGCCCTGCTGCACGACCACCACCCGGCGCCACTCGCAGTCGTTGGGGACCGAGTCGCACTCTTTGCTGCCGTTGCCGTTGCTGTCGACCCACACGTCTTCGACCACCGGCGAGCC
>JBJONS010000243.1:0-3898 GCA_046051725.1 Pseudomonadota bacterium
GCCGGCGGTGCGGGAGGAGCAGCGGCCGGCGATGCAGGAGGAGCAGCGGCCGGAGCAGCAGCGGCGGGAGGAGGAGCAGCGGCGGGAGGTGCGGCGGCCAGCGGTGCGGCGGCCAACGGTGCGGCGGGAGGAGCTGCGGCGGGAGGAGCTGCGGCGGGGCTGCTGCCGGGCGCCGGCGCCGCGGGCGACGCGGTGGCGCTGTGGGCCGGGGGCGCATGGTGCAGGACGACGTCAGCGGCGCCATTCGCGCCCGGCGTGGGCGGCGTTTGGGCGCGGGTGGCGGCGAAGACCGCCAGCACCACCGCGAGGGCCGCGGCGGCCCCCGCCAGGGGCACCGCGGCGCGGCGGGGCGGCTGGTGCAGGCTGCCGGTCGTGTGGGTCTGCGTGTGGGCGGCGGGCGGCGCGGGCGGCGCGGGCGCGGGGACGGGCGCCGCGGCGCTGGCCGGAGCGACCACCGTGGCGGCCTCGTCGTCGGCGGGCGCGGCCTCGCCGGCCTCACCCTCGGGCAGGGGCGGGCAGAGGGCGGCGATGCGCTCGGCGAGGCGCAGGCGGGGCAGGAGCGGCGGGCCGACGAGGCGCAGCAGCTCGGCGTGGGCGGCCGAGGCCGAGGGCCGGGCGCGGGGCTCGGGGTCGAGCAGCATGCCGACCAGCGCGTCCACCCCGTCGGGGAGCTCGGCCCGGCGGCTGGACGGCGCGGGCAGGGGGCCGGCGGCGAGGCGGGCGTCGAGGCGGGCCCGCCACGCGGCCGCGTCGGGCGCGGGGCTGCTGTGCGCGCGGCCGCCGCTCGGCGCCTCGGGCCCGAGCAGGCGCTGGCCGGTGAGCAGCTCCCACAGCACGACGCCGAGCGCCCACAGGTCGGCGGCGGGGCCGACCGCGCGTCCGCCGAGCTGCTCAGGCGCCATGGTCGAGAGGTGCCCCTCGACCGGCTGATCGACGCCCGCGGCGCGGCTGACGCCAAAGTCGGCGAGCTTGGCCTCGGCCCGGCGGGTGAGCAGCACGTTGCTGGCGCAGAGGTCGCGGTGCACCAGCCCGATCGGGCGGCCGGTCTCGTCGCAGACCCCATGCAGGTGGTCGAGGGCCGCCGCGAGATCGGCGGCCAGCAGCAGGGCCTCGTCGGGCGGCAGCAGCTGGCGCTGGCGGGTCAGGGCGGCGCCGAGCGCGGCCAGCGAGGGGCCGGTCACCTCTTCGAGCACGAGGTAGGGCTGGCCGTCCTCTTCGCCGTAGTCGTAGACCTGGACGATGTGGGGGTGGTTGAGGCCCAGGCTGACCCGGGCCTCTTCGCGGAAGCGGGCCGCCTCGCCGGGGGCGCGCAGCCGCTCGGGGCGGATCTTCTTGATGACCACGCCGCGGCGCAGGCCGCCGGGCAGCTCTTGCCAGGCGCGGAAGACCTCGGCCATGCCGCCCGCGCCCAGCCGGGCGCGCAGGCGGTAGCGCCCGAGCAGGCTGCCCCCGGCCTCCACCTAGACCTCCGGGGTCGCGGCGGGCGCCGCGGGGTACTGCCCCGAGAGGTACAGCGGCAGCAGGTGGGGCCGCATCATCGGGCTGACCACTGCGTCGCAGTCTTGGTCGCGCTCGCGGGCCATCAGCGTGATGTCGAGGATGACGTGGTTGGTGGCCATGTCGACGAGCGAGGGGTTCGTGGTCCACACCGCGTGGTTGTCGGCCTCGGGCTCGGCCCCGCCGATGAGGGCCTCGCGCCGATCGACGACCAGCAGCAGCTTGTGCGACCAGGCGGCCTTGGCCACGTCGCCGTCGACCCGGTCGAGCCAGGCCGAGAAGCCGGCCGGCGGCTGGGCCACCCCGGCGGGGCTGTGCAGCACCCGGTGCAGGGTGCGGTCGGCGACCGCGTCGAAGGCCGGCTGCAGCACGGCGAGCTCGCGGGCCCAGGCGCTGATCCACACGCTCGAGGTCGCGCCGCGGATCATGCGATCGGCCCGCTGGAGCACCTCGACGTAGCGGCGCAAGATCCACACCGGCTCGGGCCGGGCGCGCTTGGGCAGGCGCCGCAGGTCGGCCGCCGCCTCTTCCATCCGCGCGTCCGAGGCGCGGCGCAGCTCGGCCAGCCAGGTCTCGGGGTCGGTGGCCACGAAGCGCACCGGGTCTTCGCCATACTCAAAGGCGGCGCCGACCCCCTGAAGCTTGCGCAGCACGGTGTAGACCGCGCTGCGGGGGATGCCCGAGCGGGCGGCGACCTCGTAGCCGGTCATGCCGAGCTCACCCTCTTCTTCGAGCAGGGTGAGGTAGGCCAGCGCCTCGTTGCGCGAGAGGCCCAGGCCCTCGAGGCGGGCCACGGCGGCGTCGGCGGCGTCGGCCGCCGCGGGCCGGGCGGTGAGGGCGATCTCGTCGAGGCGGCTGCGGGACATGGGCGCTCCGTGTCCGTGACTCTACCCTGAGTCACTACGCGGGGTCAACGGCCAAAGGGGCGCTCCGCCGCGCCTCGGGTGAGACTCCGCCGACATGGACCGCCCCGACACCCCCGCCGCGCCCCGCGCCGACCTGCTGCCCGGTCCCCGGCAGCGCCGGGTTGAGCGTGGGCCTCTGCGCGCCGCTCCCCGCGGCGCGGTCGGCGGGCGCGCGCTGGGCCGGGCGCGGGTCGGGCTCCTCCCCCTCACGCTGCTCGGGGCTGCGGCGGCCGCCGACCCGCCGGCGCCGCCGGGCGACACCATCGAGGTGCACGACGCCGGCGCCGATCCGCGCGACAGCCCGGCGACCGTGACGGTGGTGCCGGTCGACGAGCGCCTCGGCGTCGGGGCCGATCTGGGCCAGGCGGTGGCCCGGGTGCCCGGCGTGCGGGTCTCGCAGCTCGGCGCGCTCGGCGACCTCTCGGCGGTCAGCGTGCGCGGCAGCAGCCTGCGGCAGGTCGTCATCGCGCTCGACGGCGTGCCGCTCAACCCCGACGGGGCGGCGGTGGTGAACCTGTCCGAGCTGCCGCTGCAGGCCTTCTCGGCGGTCGAGGTCTGGCGCGGGGCGGCCCCGGCCTCTTTTGGGGTCGCGCCGATCGGCGGGGTGGTCAACCTCGTGACCGGCGACCGCCCCGACGGCGACCAGGTGGGGCTGATGGGCGGCAGCCTGCAGACCGGGCGCTTGAGCGCGGCCAGCGCCCGCAGCGGCGCGCTCGCCGGTCGGCCCGCCGACCTGCTGGTCTTCGCCCAGGGTTTTGGCACCGCGGGCGACTTCTGGGCCTTCTCGGACCACAACACGCCCTACAACCTGCTCGACGACGCGGTGCTGCGGCGCGCCAACAACGACAAGCGGCAGGGCAGCGCCTCGGTGCGCGGGCGGTGGGGCCGGGCGCGGGCCCGCGTCGCGCTGCAAGACCACCTGCTGCTGCGCGAAGAGGGCGTGCCTGGCGCCATCTCCACCCCGTCGGACGCGGCGCGCCTCGCCACGGCCCGCAACCTCACGGTGCTCAGCGCCGAGGGCGCAGGCGGCGGGACGATCTGGTCGGCGCGGGCCTGGCGCCTCGACCGCCGGGAGCGCCTCGCCGACCCCCAAGATGAGCTCGGCGTCGGTGTAGGCGGGGCCGAGGCCTCGACCTCGAGCCTCGGCGCGCTGGCCCATGGCGCGCTGCACCTGCGCCCGCGGCTGCGCCCGGCCCTCACGCTGAGCCTGCGCCAAGACGGGGCCCGGTTCGGCGCGCCAGACGCGGCGCGCGAGGCCCGGCGCCGCTTCGCGCTCAGCGGGGCGGCCGAGCTCGAGCTCGGCGCGCCGGCCGACCCCTGGGCAGCACGGGTCGGCGCCCAGGTCGACGGCCTGTGGAGCCCGCGCCCGGTCGACAGCGCCGGGGCCGCGCTCGACGGCGAGGCAGAGGCGCGGGTGGCCGTCTCGCCGCGGGTGGGGCTGGTGCTGCGGCCCTGGGCGCCCCTGCGCCTCGCCGCCAACGCCCAGCGCGCCTTCC
>JBJONS010000244.1:0-3029 GCA_046051725.1 Pseudomonadota bacterium
GGCGGCCTCGCCGTGCTGCTGCTCGGCGACGGCGGGCCGATGCAGGCGCCGCCGGGCTGGGAGCGGACCGAAGAGCTGCGCTACGCCGTCCCCGACGGGCACCGCCGCCGGGTCGTGCTGCGGAGGATCGGGTGAGGCCGCCCGGGCGCGCCGCGGCGCTGGCCCTGCTGCTCGCCGCCTGCGGGGGCGACAAGCCGGCGGACGAGGGCTGCGAGAACAGCGACTACTACGCCGACATCGACGAGGACGGCTTCGGCGCAGGCGCGCCGACCGCCGCCTGCGCGCCGCCGGCGGGCTTCGTCGACAACGCCGACGACTGCGATGACCGCGACCCCGAGGCCCGGCCGGGCGGCGCCGAGGTCTGCGACGGAGAAGACGACGACTGTGACGGCGAGATCGACGAGGACGCCCTGCCCGGCGAGCAGGGCTACCCCGCTTGGCTGCCCGACGCCGACGGCGACGGCTTCGGCGCCGGCGCGGCGGTCGAGGCCTGCGCCGCGCCCCCCGGCCACGTCGCCGCCGGCGAGGACTGCGACGACGACGATCCTGAGGCCTTCCCCGGCGCGCCCGAGCGGCCCCAAGACGGGGTCGACCAGGACTGCGACGGCGCCGACGCCGAGACCGACGCCGTCGCGCCCGCGCCCGGCGACGTGCGCCTGCGCTCGGCCGCCGAGGCCGAGGCCCTCTGCGCCGCCCACGACGCGGTGGAGGGCGATCTGATCATCGACGCCGGCGTGGGCACGGACCTCGAGCTGCCCTGCCTGCTGCAGGTGGGGGGCGCCCTGCTGGTGCTCGCGCCCGAGCTGGGTCCGCTGCGCCTGCCGGCCCTCTGGGGCGTGGGCGGCGACCTGCAGGCCCTCGGGGCCGCGGGCCTCGCGCTCGACGCGCCGGCGCTGCGCCTCGTGGACGGCGACCTGCAGGTGCCCTCCGCCACGGCCGCGGCGCTGGAGCGGGTCGGCGGCGCGCTGGACGTGCCGGGGGCGACGCTCTCCGCCTTGACCCTGGTGGGCGGTGATCTGGTGAACGTGGGCGAGGCGACCGCCCTGCGCCAGATCGGGGGCCGGCTGCGCCCCGACCCGGCGCTCGACGCCCTGGACCTGCCGGCCCTCGTCGAGATCGACGGCGAGCTGCGGGTCGAGGAGGGGGCCGCCCTGCGCGCGCTGCGCCTGCCGGCGCTCGAGGTGGTCGGCGGCCGGGTCGAGCTGCGGGCCGACGGCCTCGCGCAGCTCGAGCTCGACGCGCTGACCGAGATCGGCGGCGGGCTCGGCCTCTCATGCGGGGGCTGCGCCGCCCTGGGCTTCGGCGCGCTCACCGCGGTGGGCGGCGCGGTCGACCTCGGCCCGATCTCGGCCGAGACCCTCGGCCTGCCCGCGCTGGTCACCGTCGGCGGAGCGCTCGCTGTGCATGACGCCCCCGCGCTGCAAGACATCGAGATCGACGCGCTGGTCGAGGTGCAAGACCTGAGCCTGCGCAGCCTGCCCGCGCTCGAGGCGCTGCGCCTGCCCCTGCTCGTGCTGCCCGCCGGCGCGCTGGTGCTCGACGGGCTGCCGGCGCTGACCACGCTGGACCTGCCGCTGCTCTCGCTCGCCGAGCCGGCCGCCGCCCTGCAGCTCCGCGGCCTGGACGCCCTCGCCGCGGTGGAGCTGCCGGCGGTCGCCGAGGCCCGCGGCGCGCTCGAGGTCGAGGCCAGCGGGGCGCTCTCTCGGGTCAGCCTGCCCGCCGGCGCCACCCTCGGCGCCCTGACCCTGCGCGGTCCGGCCGACTTGATCGACGCGCCGGTCATGGTCTTCGTGGAGCGGGCGCTCGTGGTGCGCGCCGAGGGGCCGGGCCTGCTCGCCCTCGACAAGCTGGTGCGGGTGGACGGAGACCTGGACCTGCAGCTCGACGCGGCCGCCGAGGGCCTGGCGCTGCGCTCGCTGGAGGAGGTCGGCGGCGCGCTGCGCCTGCGCGCGGCGGGGCCGGCGGCGCTGTCCCTGCCCGCGCTGGCCGCGGTGGGCGGCGACGCGGCGCTGGAGCCGGGCGCGGCCGCCGAGCTCGGGCTGCCGGCGCTCGCGGCGGTGGGCGGCGCGCTCCAGGTCACGGGGGCCAGCGGCCTGACCGCGCTGGACCTGCCCGCCCTGGCCTCGACCGGCGGGCTGGAGCTCGACGGGAACACCGCGCTGCAGAGCATCTCGGCAGAGCTGCTCAGCACCTGCGGCGGCGCGCTGCGGGTGGTGGGGCACCCGGCGCTGCGCGACCTCGACCGGCTCGGGCTCGGTGGCCCGCTCGGCGGGGGCCTCACCGTCGAGGACAACGACCAGCTCAACAGCCTGGACGGCTTGCTGGGGATCAGCGCGGTGGCGGGCGATCTCGTGGTGCGCCGCAACCCGGCGCTGCCCACCGCCGCGATCAGCGCCGTGGTGACCGCGGTCGGCGTCCTGAACATCAGCGGCGCGGTGCTGGTCAGCGACAACGGCCCCTAGGACGCGGGCCTGCCCGCCCGCCGCCAGGCCAGGGCCGCCGCCGCCAGCAGCGCGAGGCCCGCGCCGATCAAGGCCCCGCGCGGCCGCAGGCCCCAGGCCCGGCGCAGCGCCGAGGCCCCGCTGGGCGCAGGCGGGGCGCAGTCGGGCCGCAGCGGATCGGCCACGGCCGGCCCGTCGTCGGGCAGGGCCAGGGCCTCGACCGAGACCGCGCCCGGGCCGCTCGGCACGATCAAGGCGCCGCCCGCCCGCAGCGCCCCGCCCTCCACGACCAGCGGCCCGAGGCCCAGCGCCGCCTCGGCCGCCGCCCGCCCGCCCGCCGCCCCGAGCGCGGGCAGCTCGACGGGCAGGGCGCACCAGCGCAGCAGCACCGGGCGCGCGCCGCTCCGCTGGACCGCCGCCGCGCAGCCGGGGCCCGGCGCGGGGCCGAGCAGCGCCGCGGCCGCCGCCTCCTCCGCCGGCAGCAGGGGCTCGAGCCCCGCCGGCGCCCGGCAGCCGCCCTCCTCCACCGCCGCCGGCGCCGGCAGCTCCCCCGCCGGCAGGTCGGCGGGCGCGCGCGCGGCGAGGGCC
>JBJONS010000245.1:0-6404 GCA_046051725.1 Pseudomonadota bacterium
CCTGCTCATCCCCGCCCGCGACGAGCAGGCCAACATCGGCGCCTGCGTGCGCGCCGCCCGGGCCGCGCTCGGGCCGGGCCCGGCCATCTGGGCCCTCGACGACGCGAGCCGCGACCAGACCGGGCCCATCTTGCAGCAGCTCGCGGCCGAAGATCCGGACCTGCACGTCATCACCGGCGACGGTTCCCCGCTCCCCGCGGGCTGGAAGGGCAAGCCCTGGGCCTGCCAGCGCCTCGGCCGCGCGGCCTTGGCCCACGACCCGGGCCTCGACTTCCTCCTGTTCATCGACGCCGACGTGCGCCTCGCGCCGGGCGCCGTGGCGCCGGTCGTCGGCTACGCCGAGCGCAACGGCCTCGCCCTGCTGTCGGGTTTCGGCCTGCTCGAGCTGCGCGGATTTTGGGAGAACGTGCTGCAGCCCGCGGTCGCCGGGCTCATCCTCGGCGCCAACAAGCTCGAGCACACCAATGACCCGGCCCAGCGGCGGGGCGCGCCGATCGCCAACGGCCAGCTGCTGCTCTTCTCGGCGGCGGCCTACCAGCGCCACGGCGGGCACGAGCTGGTCAAAGACAACGTGCTGGACGATGTGGGCATGGCCACCGCCCTGACCGCGCGCGGCGAGGCCTACCACGTCGCGTTCATGACCTCGATCTTCAGCTGCCGCATGTACACGAGCTTCTCCGAGATCTGGGAGGGCTGGAGCAAGAACCTCTTCGCCGGCTTCTCGTACTCGTGGCCCAAGCTGCTCGGCGTGGTCGCGTTCATCGGGGCCTTTGTGCTCCTCCCCTGGATCGGCCTGCTCGCCGCGCCCGCCCTGCCCGCGGCGGTGGGCGCGTGGGCGGCGCTGACCGTCGGCCTGCAGCTCGCCCTGCGGCTCTACCTCGACGGCGTCTTCGCCCAGGACCGGCGCTACGCCCCGACCATGGCGCTCGGCTGGGGCTTGCTCGCGCTGCTCTTGCTCAGCTCGGCGGTGCAGACCACCCGGGGCACCACGACCTGGAAGGGCCGGCCGCTGGGCCCGGCCCCGCGGGCGTGATGGTGGAGGCGGGGGCCGCCCACGCGATCCGCGCCGCCCTGCTCCGCCACCGGGAGCACGGCCAGATCGGTGATCTCGTCGATGCGTACCGGTGCGCAGCGGCGCTGGTCGCGGCGTGGCCGGCGGACCGTCCGCCCCCGCCGCACGAGCGGGAGGCGGTCGCGGCGGTGGGCGCGCTCGGCTGGGCCGCGCTGCGGGCGGCGGCCGGCGGGGGGCCCAAGCCCGGGCGCCTGCTGTGCCTGCTCGGGTCCGCCGGTGACCCGCTGCGGGCCGCGCTGCACGCGGCGGCGCTGCCTTTGCTGGACAGCGAAGACAGCGTGCTGGTGATTGATCCGGGGGAGCTCCCCCCGGGCTTGCCCCCGCCGGAGCTGCTGGTCGGGGCCCCGCGCCCCGGCCCGGCCCGGGCGCTGCTCTGCGCCGACGGGGCCTGCAGCCTGCCGCTGCGGAGCCCCGAGGCCCTCATCCGCGCGCTGGAGCGCCTGCCGAAGGGCCCGTCGCTGGGCTAGTCCGGTGGGCGCCCGGGCCGCTGCCCGCGCCGGAGGCCCGCCGTGTCGATGCTCACCCGTGTGATCTCGCGCCTGATGCGCCGCTCGCTGACCCGCGCGATGGACAAGCTCGGTGGGCGGATGGTCAGCGGCATGGCCGACACCTCGGCCGACGCGCCCAGCGCCGGCTACGCGCCGAAGCGCGACCGCTACGCCCAGGTGCTGGCCGAAGAAGAGGCCGCCCGCGCCGCCAAGGCCGCCGCGCGGGCCGCGGGGCCGGGTGCGGCGCATGACCACGACCACGGCCACGATCATGACCACGGGCACGATCACGGCCGTTGAGCGGCCCGGCGCGCTGCGTCCTCAGTCGCCCCGCAGGTCGGCCGCGGCCTTGTCCCAGGTCTTGTTGTCCTTGAGCAGGCCGAGGACCTCTTTGGTCAGGTCGGGCCCCGGGCAGCCGCCGAGCGCCGGCGCGCTGGGGCAGAGGCCGACCGCGGGCGCGCCCTTGGTCTTCTCGAGGCTGACCTTCAGCGCGGCCTTCAGCGCGCGGCCGTCGCCGGCGAGGGCCTGGTCGTAGACCGCCCGGAGCTTCTGGGCCTCGGCCAGCGCGGCGGCGTCGCCGGCGGCGATGCGGGCTTCGAGCGGCTCGAGCTGCTGCTCTAAAACGGCCTGCCGGAGCTTGATCCGCTCGGGGATCAGCACCTCGGCGGCCGCGCCCAGGCTGACCCAGCCCGCCGATCCGGTCAAGGGCACCACCGGCCAGCTCTGGTTCGGGCTGCTGACCGCGGGCCAGGGCAGGGCGTTGAGCTCGTCGATCTTGCCCTTGAGCACGGTGTCTTTGTCGATGGCCGCGGCCAGATCGGCGCTGAGATCGACGCCGGGGCAGGGAGGCTTGCCGGTGCCGGGCATGCCGATGGGCCGGGGCGGCGCCTCGCAGGCCTTGAGCGCGCGGCCCTTGGCCACGACCGCCGCCGCGCGGTCGACCGCGGCGGTGAAGGTCTGGGCGTAGTCCTCTTGCAGCAGGTCGAGGTGGCGCTGCAGGCGCATGCCCTCGCCGGTCGCCTGCCGGCGGGTCTCGAGCGTCCAGGCCCGCAGCGCGGGGCTGGCCTCGTCGCCGAGCAAGGCCACCGCGAGGTCGAGGCGGCGCAGGCCGGCGCCGGTCTTGTCGAGCTGCTTGTTGCGGGCCTCAAACGCCGGCCCGCTGACCTCGGCGGCGGAGCGGAAGACCACGCTCTTTTGGGCGACGCTGTCGGGCAGGTAGTAGGCAGGCTCGGCCGCCAGCGCAGGGGACGCGGTGAAGATGACGCACAGCGCGCCCATCTGGACGAGGACGCGGGGGAGCCGCGAGGCGGCGGGGCTGGGCATGGGGGCCTCCAGCGGCCGAGCCTACCCGCGGCGGGCGCCCGGCGATAGGCGCCGCCCGCGGGAGAGCCCGCCGAGGAGCCTGCATGAGCGGCGCGGCAGCGGGGTGTGAGGCCAGCCCAGCCTTCGACGAGGGTGCCGTCTGCGAGGCCGCCTTCGACGAGGCCGGCCTGTTTGGCGGCCGGTATGCGGTCGAGGAGCCAGCGCCGCTGCCCCCCGTGGTGCCGCCGCCGATCGGCAACGCGGCGGCGCGGGAGCGGCTCTGCCGCCAGATCGACGAGGATCGGCTCCACCCCTGCCTTCTGTTCGTCGGGCCGCAGGGGCTGGGCAAGCGCCAGCTCGCCCGCTGGCTGGCGATGCGCCGCAATTGCGACGAGCCCGGCGCGCCCTGCGGGGCGTGCTGGTCGTGCCGGCAGATCCAGGCGGGGCAGCACCCCGACATCATTGAGCTGGAGCCCGATCCCGAAAAGGCGGTGCCGATCATCTCGGTGGCCCAGGCCCGCGAGCTGAGCGCCCAGCTCTCGCTGCACCGCGCCCACGCCCGCACCCGCTTCGTGATCATCGACGAGGCCGACCGGCTCACGGTCGAGGCGGCCAACGCCCTGCTGTTGACCCTCGAAGAGCCGCCCGACGGCACCATGTTCGTGCTGGTCACCGCCCGTCCGGCGGCGCTGCTGAGCACGGTCCGCTCGCGCTGCCTGCGGGTGCGCCTGGGCCCGGTGCCGACCGCCGCGCTCGAGGAGTGGCTGCACCAGCGCGAGCTCGGCGAGGCCGAGTGGCTCGCGGCGATGGCCGAGGGCTGCCCGGGGCGGGCGCTGGCGCTGGCCCAGGGCGGGGCCGAGCGCTGGCGCGAGGTGCGCGACCTGTTCATCGGCGAGGTCGCGACCGAGATCTGGCGCTTCTTCGCGCTGGCCGAGCGGCTGGGCAAGGCCGACAAGTCCGACAAGGCCCGCCTCGCCGGCGACCAGGCGCTGGCGCTCGACGCGCTCGAGCGGCTGCTGCAAGACGTGCTCGCCCACCACGCCGGCCGACCGCTGCGCTACAACACCGACCGGGCGCCCCTTGTCGCGGCGTGGGCCGGTGCGCTGCACGCCGAGGGCGTGGCGGCGCTGGCGGCCGAGGTCGACAAGAGCCGCCAGATGTTGGCCGAGCACGTGAACGGTCGGCTCGTCTTTGACGCGCTCATCGTGCGGATCGCCGCAGAGCTGGGCCCAGCCCGGCGGGCGGGCGCTGCCTACGCCGCGCCGGGGGCCTGAGCCTCGGCGGGCGGGGGCGCCACCGGGGCGCGGGGCGGCACTACGGGTCACCCCAAAACGACGGTCGGCCCGCGGGAGCGGGCCGGGTCGGGCTGCGGGGCCCCCGCGGGTCGCGGAGGCCAGCCGGTCGGTCGAGACCGACGGGGTCGCAGGTGCTCAGGCGAGGACGGGCCCGGTGACCGGGGAGACCTCGTTGGGGGCGTTCTTGTCGGCGTCGGCGGTGTGCACGGGGAACGAGGGCGTGGTGCCGTGGTTCTGGAGGCGGGCCTTCCGCTTGGCGCCGGCGTTCTTGGCGCGGGTCTTGCGACGGAAGGTGGTCTCCTGGGTGTTGCTGGCCATGTGCGTGTCTCCGATGGTGCGGCGGGGCCGCGCGGGGATGAAGGGGGGCCGACCGGGGCGCCGCGCTGCCGAGGCGGTCCGCGGCTGCTCGTGCCCACCCTGCGGCGCGCGGCGGCCCGGGGAGGGCGCGGGCGCAGCTGCGGAGGGGCGATGGAGCGGCATCGGCGCCGGGCACCGGATGCTCGAGGGCGGGAGGCCCTGGAGCCGGAGCTTCGGGTGGCGCGCGCGGCCTCGCACGAGACGCGCCGGGCGGGCCGGGAACCGGCGGAGGCTATCCCGCCGGGTGCGCGCTGGCGAGGCCACCGGAGGGGGCTCATGTCCGCGGCGCCCCGTTCCGTAGCCCGGGGGCAGCGCCCTCCGGCGCCAGACCCCACGGAGCCCCCATGCGCGATCCCCTGCCCGCCCTGCACCCAGCGCTCCTCCTCGCCCTCGTCCTGCCGTTGACGGGCTGCCAGGCGCTGCTCTCGCTGCGCGACGTCGTCGAGGGCGCCCTGGAGCCCTTCGCCATGCAGGCCACCCACGTCGGTGTGGTCCCGAGCGAGGACCCGCGCATCGCCGACGCGCTCGCCGGCTCAGAGTACGCGAGCGGCGTGCTGACCCGGGCCTGGGCCTTCGACAGCCGGATCGGCGGCGCGCCGGACGGGCTCAAGCCCGAGTTCTCCGGCATGGCGTCTGGCGGCCTGCTCCCCATGCTGGCCGATCCCGAGGGCGAGGGCTTCCGGCTCGATGGCGCCGACGGCGCCCGCTACACCCCGGGGGACGAGGTGGAGATCCAGGTGGTGCACGAAGAGGAGCCGCGCTGGCTGCGGGTGCCCTCCCCGGATGCGCCGGCGGTCGCCATCTCCGAGTTCCACGGCGCCGGCGAGGAGCTCGCCCTGTCGCTGGCCGGGCAGGACTTCGTGCGCGCGATGGTGCTGGTCATCGACGTCGAGACCAGCGAGACGGTCTGGGACAACCTGCCCAAGAGCGCCGAGGACGCCGGGCCGGCGAGCCGCGGGCCCGAGGCCCTCGAGGTGACCATCCCCGGCGAGGTGTTCGCCGCGGATCGCGTGCTGGCCGTCGGGGTGGCGGGCGCCGACGAGGCGGGTCCGGGCGACGCCGCGGGCGTGAACACGGCGATCTCGGGCTTCACCGCGGCGCGCTTCGCCTTCCAGACGGTGTGCACCTTCGAGGACCCCGACCTCTGCGATCCCGAGGCGCTCGAGGGGGAGGAGCCGGCGCCGCAGCGCTGAGGCCGGGGCCCCCGCGCCGCGGCCCGCCGCTCATCGGAGCTGCAGCTCGCCGGGGAGGATGGCCATCACGCCATTCTCGGCGGCCGCGACCCGGTCGAGGCGCAGCAGGGCGCCCAGCGTCGCCCGACCCTCGGCGGGCAGGCCGGCCAAGGCCGCCGCGCCGACCAGCTCACCGCCGAGCGTCGCCTCACCGGCGTCGGGGTTGGCGAGCTCTTCGGCGAGGGCGTCAAAGAAGCCCTTGCGCTCGGGCATGCGGGTCAACGCGTAGTCGTCGAGCCCGGCCTCGGTGGCGGCGAAGGCCACCGCCTCGTCGAGGCCGCCGAGCTCGTCGACGAGCTTGCGCTCGAGCGCCTGCTCGCCGGTCCAAACCCGGCCCTGGGCCACTGCGTGCAGGTCCTCGGTGCTCATCCCGCGCCCCTCGGCCGCCTTCGTGATGAAGGTCGTGTAGAAGGCGCCGAGGAAGGTGCGGAACTTCTCGCGGCCGGCGTCACCGAAGTCGGAGGTCGGGTTGAGCAGGTCGGAGTAGGCGCCGCGCTTGTTGGTGTGGAGCTGGACGCCGAGCTGGCCATAGAGGCCGGCGAGGTTGAGCTTTCCGCCAAAGACGCCGATGCTGCCGGTCAGGGTGCCCGGCTCGGCGAAGATGCGGGTCGCGCCCATCGAGATGTAGTACCCGCCCGAGGCCGCGTAGTCGCCCATG
>JBJONS010000246.1:0-4246 GCA_046051725.1 Pseudomonadota bacterium
AGCCCGGCGCGGTCGAGCCCGCTGCGCCACCTGCGCCCCGTGCTGACCCAGCGCCTGCGGCGCGCGGTGGGCCGCCCCCACGACGCCGCCGTCGCCGCGCGCCCGCTCAGCCCGCCGATCACCGCGGCCGCGCAGGCCCTGCTCACGGGGAACGGCCCCCTGGTCGAGGGCCTCGATGACGCGCTGCACGCCCACTTCGAGGGGCAGCCGCGGGCCTGAGCCGGGCGCCGCAGCGGAGGGCCGCCGGCTCAGCGCGCCGCCGCCCTCACTCGTAGAGCCAGCAGTAGGTCACGCACTGCTGCGTGAACACGTTGCCGAAGTTGTCGGTCACCGGGATGCAGGTGTAGGCCGCCGGGCAGTCGGCCTCGGTGTCGCACTTCACGCCGCAGAAGCTGCCGTAGCCACCCCCGAGGTTGAGGCAGACGTTGTCCTCGTTGCCGCACTGATCGGGGTCGGTGCTATTGCCGTCGCAGGGCTGGCAGTAGTAGCCGGCCGCCTCGTAGCACTCGCCGGTGGCCACGTCGCAGAACTCGTTGAAGTCGCAGTCGAGGCTGGTGTTGCGGCAGCCGCCGGCCTTGCAGGCGCCAGCGTCGCAAAAGTCGCCCGGGTAGCAGTCCTTGTCGCCCTGGCAGCCCTCGACGCACTCGCCGCCGTCGCACCAGGCCTCCATGCCGCAGTCGGCCGAGGTGCCGCAGCGCTTGGCCTCGCAGACGCCCTCGCGGCAGGTCGAGAAGCCCGGGCAGGGCTCGGTCTCAGAGCACTCGTAGACCTTGGCCTCTTTGCAGGCCCCGAGGCCGAGCGCGACGGCCAGGCCAAGCGCCCGGGGGAGGACCAGCGACACGCCCGCGGTCACGCGGACCCCAGGGGTGCGCGCGGCGACGGAGGGAGAGGGTTCAACGGGCACCGGTGTCCTCGCGGGTCGAAGAGGCGGCGAGCACCTTGTACTCCGCCACGATGTAGACCTCGCTCGGCGGGATGTGGCCGAGCTCGAAGCGGATGGCGTTGCGGCTGGGGATGAAGGTGTAGTCCACCCCCAGGGTCAGCTCGGCGAGCTTGCTGCTGCGGTCCTCGGACTGGTAGAGGCTGACCACGAGGCTGCCCTCGTCGCAGGGCTCGCTGAGCGCGAACTCAAGGTCGAGGCCCGAGACGGTCAGGCCCAGCTCGACGGCGATCGGCGCCCAGTCCTCGTCGCAGATGCTCTCGACCGCGCCCTCGGTCACCGCGGCGAGATCGACGTAGCGCGCGCCATAGGCGGCCGAGCCGCGGGGCGACTCGCAGGAGGGCTGCCCGTCGTAGGCGGGCACGTCGCGCCCGACCACCGCCGAGAAGTTGACGATGCCCGGGTCGCGGTAGGCCTCGGGCCCCTTGAGCTCGGCGAAGAAGCGGTAGTAGTCGTTGACCGCCTCGCCCGAGTAGTCGTTCTCGTCGCTCACGAAGATGAGCGAGAGGTTGGCGTCCTCGCGCAGAAAGCCGGCGTTCTCGCTGCTGAGCAGCGGCTCTTCGAGCGCGGCCTTGGCCGCGGCGAGGCCGGTCTCGATGCCCGCGCCCCCGGTGCCCACCGCGACCATCTCAGAGAAGATCTCTTCGGCGTCGGGGGTGTCGCTGGTCAGCACCAGCACGTTGTTGGTCAGGGTGAACAGGCCGTCGGGCACGATGACCGCCGGCAGGCCGCCGTTGGCCGCGGCGTCGGCCGAGCGCCCGAGCACGAGGTAGGCGCCGGCCGCCAGCACGGTGCCGTCGGGCACCCGGGCCGCGTTGCGGCCGGTGTCGGCCACCGACAGCCCGCTCAGATCGAGGGGGACCCCGGCGAGGTTGGCGATCTCGACCCACTCGCCCGCCGTGTCGCCCACCGCGGCGGGATCGGCGAGCAGCTCGGTGATCACGAGGTCGCCCGAGCCTGGCGCCCGGGGCTCGGCCTCGGGCTCGGTCACCGGCAGGCTCACCGGCTCGCCGTCCAGGCCGCAGCCGGGGTTGGCCGCGCCGGGGCTGCCCAGATCGCCGCCGTCCCAGGCCGCGCTCGCGGCGCACCAGGCGTCCTTGCTGTCGTTCTCGGTGGGCCGCATGCGGGTGGGGTCGAGCTGCAGGGCGACGCCCTCGACGGCCCCCCAGCTGCGGTCCCAGCCGACCCGCTCGAGCGTGCGCCCCTCGGCGTCGACGAGGATGACCTCGTCATCGCCGCCGCGCAGCCGCCCCTTGGCGGTGTCGGACTGCATGTCGGTGGTGACCACGCCGAGACGCCAGTCGACGTCGACCCCCTCAAAAGCGCTGATGAAGCCCGAGAAGTTGGCGGCGAGGTTCTCTTGCTCTTCGATCATCGAGCAAGAGTCATCGACGACCATCAGCACGTCGACGGTGTTGCGGCGCCGCTGCCGAAAGACGTCGACGGTGGTCTTTTGGGTGTAGCTGTACTCGCTGCACGACCCGAGCAGGGCCGCGCAAGCAGACAAGAGGAGCAGGCGGGGGGTGGCGCTCACGGCGTGCTCTCCTGCGCGGCGGCCTCGTCATCGGCGTTGGTGTCGACCTGCAGCCCCTCGATCAAGGTCAGCAGCAGCAGGTCGGTGACCGCCGGGCGCTGGGCCTTCCACGAGAAGGACGAGTAGAGGACCCGCCCCGCGCCGGCGTCAAAGCCGACCAGCAGCGGCACATCTTGCAGGGTCACGGCCCCCTCGCCGTCTTGGCCCCGCAGCTCAATGTCGCCGCGCAGGTAGACATCGACGTCGGGGCCGACGCTGGCCATGACCGCCCAATAGTCAAAGTCAAAGCTGAGGTCGAGCGTGTCGCTCAGCGCGTTCTCGGCGAGCTTGGCGTCGAGGATCTCGGCGGTGACCCGATCCGACAGGCCGACCTGGGCGCCGTCGAGGCCGAGCGCTTCGTTCTGGAACTGGATCTGGTCGGGGAAGTTGGCCTCGACGAGCTCCCACGCCCAGTCCGACACGACCAGGGTGCGCGGCTGCTCGAGGAAGGCGTCCACCGCCGCCCCGGTGCTCGCCGCGTTGACCAGGCTGTCGTCGCTCTCGAGGCCGTTGTAGACGAAGGCGCCAAAACCGCGGGTGCCCGAGTTGACGAAGATGGCGTCGTACTCGACGGTCAGCGGGTAGCCGTCCTCGTTTTGGCCCGAGAAGAGCTCTTCGACCTTGGGGCTCATCGAGGCGACGTCGGCCTCGGGGTCGTAGACCGGGATGCTGATGTACCCCTCAAAGACGTCGTGGACGACGCCATTGCGGGCGAGGGACTCTTCGACGCGGTCGAAGTCGCCGGTGGTCACCGCCACCCGCTCGACCGCGATGGAGTTGATCTTGTTGTCGCTCTGGCAGCCGGGCCCGAAGGCCAGGGCCAGCAGGGCCGCCGCGCGGGCGGGCCGGCCCGAGGGGACAGCGCGGGGTGCCTGGGCCATGCGCTACTCCAAAACCATCTGCTGAACGAGATAGATGTAGGACGTGGCCTGGTTCTCTTGGTAGATGCTGTCGGGCAGGCCGAAGGTGGGCCCGTTGATGAGGCTGTAGGTGTAGACCGGCACCACGCCCGGGGCGAAGAGGCTCATCTCGCCGGCGCTCATCGCGTGGCTGCCGTCGTCCATCGGGTAGGCGCCGCCCCAGCCCGAGCCGCCCTCCATGGGCCCCATCTCTTGCGCGTTGAAGATCGAGAAGACGAAGATGGCGTCGGGGTAGGTGCCCGCCGGGGTCCACTCGAACTCAAAGGGCCGGGTGCGGTTGTGGGTGTAGTTGCCCCAGAGGTTCGGGGCGACCCACTCCCAGTCGGACGGCACGGTGGGCTGGACGCCGGGCAGCACGTACTCGCCGATGCCGTCCTCTTGGCCCTGCGTGTGCAGGTCGTACCAGTTGTCGGGCACGTAGTCGGCCATCGTCAGCGCTTCGCCCGTGTAGTAGACCATGCCCGACTCAGAGTCGTAGGTGCGGACCAGAGTGACGATGTTGTCGTCGCTCTCGAGCCAGACGAACTCGCCGGCCGGCACGGTCTGCGGGAAGGGGCAGTCGTCGGGGCCGTCGCCGACCTCGGCGCCGTCGCTGCTCGGGTAGACGATGACGCCGTTGGCGTCGTAGGGCGCGGGCTCGCCGCCGATCGGCGGGGGGCCGCTGCTCATGCAGGCGCCGATGTCGATGCAGTCCTGGTCGCTGCAGTCGATCCAGCCGTCGGTGTCGTTGTCGACGCCGTCGTCGCAGGTCGTCTCTTGGGGCAAGGGGCAGGGCGGGTCGAGCGGGATGTAGAACATGCAGAAGGCCTGCAC
>JBJONS010000247.1:0-2654 GCA_046051725.1 Pseudomonadota bacterium
AGCCACGTGGCCGAGAACCGCGCAGAGGTCGCCTGGGTGGCGGAGCTGTTCCCCGAGGCCCGCAGCTACCTCGAGGTCTACGCGCGCCACGGGCTGCTGCGGCCCGGCGCGGTCTACGCCCACTGCATCTACCTCGACGACGAAGACTGGCGCTTGATGGCCGAGACCGGCGCGACGGCCGCCTTCTGCCCGAGCTCGAACCTGTTCTTGGGCAGCGGCCTCTTCGATCTCGGGCGCGCGCGGGGGGCGGGCGCGCGGGTCGGCCTGGGCAGCGACGTCGGCGGGGGCACCTCGCTCAGCGCCCTGCGGACCCTCGGCGACGCCTACAAGGTCTTGAACCTGCAGGGGCAAGCGCTGCACCCGGCCGAGGGCCTGCACCTCGCGACCCTGGGCGGGGCCGAGGCCCTGGGCCTGGCCCGCACCGGCAGCTTCCGGGCCGGCGACACCGCCGACATCGTCGCGCTCAGCCCGGGCCCCAACGCCCTGCTGCGCCGGCGCTGGAACCTCCGCAGCAGCCCGCTGGACCGCTTTTTCGCGCTGATGACGCTGGGCGACGAGGCCAACACCGCCGCGGTCTGGGCGGCGGGCCAGCAGCGGGTCGGCGCGCCGCCTGCACCCTAAAATACTGCCCAGCACATCCATCTGGGCGCCCGGGCGGTCCCCCCGGGGGGTCGGCGGCCGCCTCCGGGCGCGCCAAGGTCGCGCCCGGGCCGCCTCCGTCGGCCGCGCCGACCGCTGCGCGCCCCCGGGGGCACCTGGCGCAGGGGCAGGGCGCGGTCCGGCGCGTGATAGCCTCGCCCCGCTCGGGCGCGCGGCGCGCCGCCCCCTTGTCAGCGGCCCCGCCGCGCCCAAGACGACCCCGCCGTGCCCCAGACGGCCCCGCCCCCACGGGGGCCCCCCCACACCACCGGTGGAGCGATCTCATGGCCATCAGCTTGTCCAAAGGCGGCAACGTCAACCTCTCCAAGTCGGCCCCGGGCCTCAGCAACGTCGTCGTCGGCCTCGGCTGGGACGCGCGGGCGACCGACGGCGCCGGTTTTGACCTCGACGGCAGCGCGTTCCTGCTCAACGCGGCCGGCAAGGTCCGCGCCGACAGCGACTTCATCTTCTACAACAACAAGCGCAGCGCCTGCGCCAGCGTCGAGCACGCCGGTGACAACACCACCGGCGCCGGCGACGGCGACGACGAGACCGTGAAGGTCGCGCTGGACAAGGTGCCCGCCGACGTCCAGCGCATCGCCTTCTGCGTGACCATCCACGAGGCCGAGGTCCGCCGCCAGAACTTCGGCATGGTGTCCTCGGCCTACATCCGCGTCGTGAACGCCGCCGGCGGCGTCGAGATCGCGCGCTACGACCTGTCCGAAGACGCGTCCACCGAGACCGCGATGACCTTTGGCGAGCTCTACCGCCACAACGGCGAGTGGAAGTTCAAGGCCATCGGCCAGGGCTACGCCGGCGGCCTCGGCGCGCTGGCCAGCGGCTTCGGCGTCAACGTCGGCTGAGCCCCGCGCGCCCGGCCCGCCGCGCGCCGGCCGGGCGCGGGTCCTCCCCTCCCCTCCCGACCGCAGCACCCACCCGCGGGGCGCCCGACCGAGGGCCGTCCCCTCCCTCTGGAGATCACCATGGCACTGTCCCTCTCGAAGGGCGGCAACATCTCGCTGAGCAAAGAGGCGCCCGGCCTCACCCGCGTGCTCGTCGGCCTCGGCTGGGACACCCGGGCCACCGACGGCGGCGATTTTGACCTCGACGCCAGCGCGTTCTTGCTGACCGCCGCCGGCAAGGTGCGCAGCGACGCCGACTTCATCTTCTACAACCAGCTCAAGTCGGTCGACGGCAGCGTGGCCCACACCGGCGACAACCGCACCGGCGCGGGCGACGGCGACGACGAGGCCATCGAGATCGACTTCGCCAAGGTGCCCGCCGAGGTGGCCAAGGTCGCCATCGCCGTCACCATCCACGACGCCGACGCGCGCCGGCTGAACTTCGGCATGGTCAGCAACGCGTACGTGCGCATCGTGAACCAGGCGAACAACCAAGAGGTCGCCCGCTACGACCTCGCCGAAGACGCGTCCACTGAGACCGCCCTCATCTTCGCCGAGGTCTACCGCCACAACGGCGAGTGGAAGTTCAAGGCCGTCGGCCAGGGCTTCAAGGGCGGCCTCGGCCCGCTGGCCCGCAACTTCGGCGTCAACGTCTGATGGTGCGCGGGGGCGCGCCGCGGCCCCGGCCGCGCGCGCCTCCACCGGCGCGGGGTGCCCCACCCTTCCCGCGACCCAGCGACCCGCCCCTCCCCCCTCCCCCACTCCCCCCAAGGCGCCCGCGGTCGAGGCCGCGCCGCAGGAGCGACCGATGACCGAGCTTGTCCGCGGCCAAAAGATGAAGCTGTCCGACCTCACCGGCGCCCGCCGCCTCGAGATCGGCCTGCAGCTGCGCCCCCCGGCGGGCCAGACCATCGACGTCTCGTGCTTCGGGCTGGACGCGGCCGGCAAGCTCAGCGACGAGCGCTACCTCATCTTCTACAACCAGCGGTCCAGCCCCTGCGGCGGGCTGCGCGAGACCGGGGCGGCCGGCGACGAGCAGGCGGTCTTCGCCATCGATCTGGACCGCCTGCCCCAGAACATCGTCAAGCTCAGCGTGGTCGCGACCCTCGACGG
>JBJONS010000248.1:0-8453 GCA_046051725.1 Pseudomonadota bacterium
CCGCAGCCGGCGGGCCGAGGCCTGGCGGGCCAGCGAGGCCGCCCGCCGCGCCCAGGTCCAGCAGCGTCGGGCCGAGAGCGCGGCGACCGCGCGGGCCCCGGCCTCCGCCGAGCTGCTGGCCCGGCCGGCCCTGCAGCCGCGGCCCCGCCCTCCCCTCCGGGGCTTCGCCCTCCTCGTCGACCGCCTGCGCCCGCCGACCCGCGGCGCGCACCTCCCGTCGGGGCCCGACCTGAACCTCGCCGGGCTCGATCTCTCCGGCAACGAGCTGCCCGGCCGGGATTGGCCCGGCGCCGACCTGCGCAAGTCGACGCTCGACCGCTGTCGCCTGCCCGAGGCCAACCTCAGCGGCGCCATTCTCGAGGGCGCGAGCCTGCGCAGCGCCACCCTCGACCGCGCCGACCTGCGGGCCGTCCGCGCGGATGGGGCCCGCCTCGAGGGCGCGCGCCTGCGCGAGGCGCGCCTGAGCGGGGCGAGCCTGCGCGACGTGGACCTGCAGGACGCCGATCTGCGCGACGCCGATCTCTCCAGCGCCGATCTGAGCGGCGCCGACCTGTCCGGCGCCGACCTGCGGGGTGCGCGCTTGCGCGGCGCGCGGCTGGTGCGGGCCCGCCTCTCTGCGGCGCGTTTGAGCGACGTGGTCTTCGAAGACACCGCGCTGGACGGCGCCCTGCTCGACCACGCCGACCTGGGGGGCGCCGATCTCAGCCGGGCCAGCGTCGAGGGCGCCCAGCTCATCGGCGCGCTGGGACTGAGCGGGCGCGACCGCGACCAGCTCGCCCGGCGCGGCGCCCGCACCCGCGAGCCGGGCTGGGGCGGCCTGCTCGGCGGCCTCGGGCGGGGGCAGCTCCGCGCGGCGGCGGCGCTGTTCATCCTCGGGCTCGGCTCCTGGCTGGCGACCCGCAGCATCGCCTACCAAGAGGTCGATCTCGTCGCGACCGAGCAGGCCGCCGAAGAGCTGCGGACCCGCGACCCGCTCGCCGCCGCGGCCCAGTACGCGGCCCTCGCCGCCGCCGCCGAGAAGCCCGCCGAGCGGGTCAGCCACTGGCTGGAGGCCGCTGCCCTGCGCGAGCGGGCCGCCGGCGCCCGCGCGCTGCAGGCCGAGGGGACCGCCGGCGAGGCCAGCTCGGCGAGCTCCACCGCGTCGGACATCGCCGAGATTGACGCGCTGTACGCCTCTGCGCTCTTCGAAGCGGGCGAAGACGCCGGGCTCGGCGCCGAGGCGCGGCTCAAGCAGGCGGCCTGGCAGGCGCGCACCTCGCGATGGGCGCTCGTCCAAGACACCGTCCAGCCGCTCTTTGTGGCAGAGTCCCTGCCCGCAGAGGCCCTGGCCCGCGCGGTCCTGCTCTGGGAGCAGGCGGCGGCTGGCCGCGCGTCAGCGGGTGAGGCGCCCGCCGTGGACGCCGTCGCCGCGCTCATCGCCGGCATGTCGACCCTGCCCGAGGCCGAGGCCGACCTGCGGCTGGCCCTCGCCGACCTGCGCAGCGGCGCGGGCGATCTCGCCGGCTCGATGGCCGAGCTCGACCGGGTCGCCGCGCTCGAGCTGCCCCAGGACCTGCGCCTGCGCGTGCTCGAGGGGCGGGCCCGCGCGCTGGACCGGGACGGCCGCAACGACGAGGCCGCCGCCGCCTGGGCCGCCTTGCAGGCCGCGGCCCCGGCCGGCCACCCGGCCACCCGCACCGCGGCGCTGGCGCTGGCCGACCTCAAGCTCCGCCTCGACGCGGTGGACGAGGCCCTGGCCATCCTCGAGCCGCTGACCGCCGACGCCGAGCACCCCCGCAGCCAGGCCCGGGCCCTGCTGCTGCGCGGCGAGCTGTTCGTGCGCCAGGGCGCGCCCGAGCGCGCGCGGGCCGACTGGCAGCAGGTGCTGGAGCTCAGCGGGCTCGAGCCCGAGGTCCAAGAAGAGGCGCGCATCCACATCGCGAGCCTGCTGCTCAACGCCGACGACCCCGAGGCGGCCAAAGAGGCGCTGGCCGGCCTCTCGGATCGCGCCGCGGGCGCCATCCTCATGCAGGCGCGCCTGGGCCAGGGCCGCCGCCTCATCGACGCTGGGCAGGGGGACGAGGCGCTGCGCTTCTACACCGCGCTGGTCGATGAGATGGCCGAGCTGCCCGAGCTCGACGCCTCGCTGCGGCGGGCCGCCCGCGCCGGCCAGGCCGAGGCCCACGCGATGCAGGGCGAGCTGGCCGCCGCGGTGGAGATCTGGCGGGAGCAGCTGGCCGAGGGCCCGACCCCTGCCGAGCGCGCTTGGATCGAGCTGCAGCTCGCCCACAGCCTGCTGCAGGGCGGGGACCGGGTCGAGGCCGAGCTCGCCTTCCGCAGCCTGAGCGAGGCCCAGGATCCCGACGTGCGCGCCCAAGGCCTGCTCGGGCTCGCCGAGGTCGCGCGGGCGGGCGGCGAGCGGGAGCGCGCCCGCGACCTGTACCGGACCGTCGCCGAGCGGGCCGCGGACCCCGAGTACCGCGTGCGGGCCCTGCAAGAGCGGGCCGACATGGCGGTCGAGGACGAGGAGCCCGAGGCCGCCCGAGAGGCCTGGCGGGCCCTGCTCGGGGTGGTCCCGCCGGGGCACCCCGCGGCGGCCGACGCCCGCATCGCCCTGATGCTGAGCCTCGCCGACGGCGGCGATCTCGAGGCGGCCGCCGCCTTGTGCGCCCAGGCCACCTCGGTCGACGACCCGGGCCTGCTGGCCGCTGCCCACCTCACCTGCGCCGAGCTCTACGAGCGCAAGGGCAGCTTCCCGGCCGCCCAGGCCGCCTATGAAGAGGTGCTCACCCTCGCGCGCCGGGCGCGGTCCGAGGTCGACCCCGAGCAGCGGGCCGACGCGGCGGTGGGCGCGGTGCGCGCGGCGGCCGGCGCCCAGTCCTGGGGCGACGCGCTGCGCCTCGCCGAGAGCGCCCTGCTGGACGTTCAGGAGCCCGAGCGGCGCGTGCTGCTGCTCGATCTCGGAGCGGCGGCGGCCGAGGCCGAGGGAGACCCATCCCGGGCCGCGGCGCTGCGGACCCAGCGCGACGCGCTGGCCGCCGAGGCCCCCGAGATCGCCGTGCCCATCCTGCTCGACAGCGCGCTGCGGGCCCGCGGCGCCGGCGAGCTGGACCGCGCGCTGCCCCAGCTCGCCCAGGTGGCCGCCCTGCTGCCCGAGGGCCCGGCGCGATCGGCGGCCCTGCTCGAGCTCGCCGAGGGCCAGGCCATGGCCGGCGACCCGCAAGCGGCGCTGGAGACCTACGCGCAGGCGATCGAGCAGGCGCCCGCCTCGCCCGAGGTGCAGCTGCTGGGCCGCATGGGGATCTCTGGCCTGCTGCGCGATCAGGGCGACCTGCCCGGCGCGCTGGAGATCCTGAGCCCGCTGACCCCGCGCACGCCCGAAGAGCGGCAGCTCCTCGCCGAGCAGCGGGCCACCCTGCTGCTCGAGTCGGGCCGGGGGGAAGAGGCCGCGGCGAGCTTTGGCGAGGCCGGCGCCGCCGCCGATCCCGAGAGCGAGGCCCGCGCCGCCGCCGCGCAGGGCCGCGCCGAGGCCCTCACCGCCGCCGGCGACCTGCCCGGCGCGGCTGCGGCCTGGGCCGAGGTCATCGACGCCAGCGCCGATCCGGTGGGCAAGGCCTGGGCGAGCCTCAGCCTCGGGGACCTGCGGTCCGCCCAGGGCGACCGGGCCGGCGCCGAGGCGCTGTTCGCCGCCCAGTACGACCACCCGACCGCCGAGGTCGCCCTCGACGCGCGGGTGCGCCAGGCCCGGCTTCACATGCAGAACAGCGAACTGGACGCCGCCCTCGCCCTGCTGGCTCCGCTCGACGCCGCGCCGCTGGGCGCCGACTGGGACGCGAGCCTGATCGAGGCGCGGGCGATGGCCCGGCTGATGGGGGGTGACCGCGCCGGCGCGGCGGCCGAGTGGAGCGCGCTCGTGGCCCGCCACCCGGGTGAGCCCGAGGCGCAGCTCCCCGCTTGGCTCGGCCTCGCCCGCACGTTTCACGCGGGCGGCGACGGGCCGCTGGCCGCGAGCTTCCTCAGCCGGCTGCGCGGGGCGACCGAGGACGCGGGCTACCTGCAGCGGGCGGCCGATCTCGAGGCCAGCTTCGCCCTCCAGAACTGAAGCGGGGGCCACTCGGGCTCAAGGGCAGAGGCGCCGCAGCCGAACCCTGCCCGGGGCACCCTGCACCCTGCCCCCACCGCCTGGGCCCGTGGAGGGAACGCATGGTGTCCGAAAAGACCGACCTGCCGACGAGCGCAGACCTCGCCCCGAGCGGGCAGCACGTCGAGGCCTCCTTCGTGCCGCGGCTGATCATGCTCCGCGGCCCCGAGGTGGGGCGCCAGTTCCTTCTCCGCCCGGGCCTGACCTCGGTGGGGCGGGCCGGCTCCAACGACGTGGTCATCGACCGCGACGAGGTCTCGCGCCACCACTGCGTGATCCTCACGCCGCCGCCCGACGCGCTCAGCGGGGGCGTGACGGTGCGCGACCTCGGCAGCACCAACGGGACCGTGGTCGCCGACCAGCCGGTCGGCCGCGACGGGGTGCGGGTGCCCGACGGCGGGCTGATCGCCGTCGGCCGCGGCGTGGTGCTCAAGGTCTCGCTGCGTGACAGCTTCGAGGACCAGGCGCACCGGCGGCTCTACCACCAGGCCGCCCAAGACACCCTGACCGGCCTCGCCAACCGCCGCACCATCGAAGAGCAGCTCAAGCGCGAGGTCGAGCTGGCCAGCCGCGGCGTGCGCCCGGTCAGCCTGCTCGTCGCCGACATCGATCACTTCAAGCGGGTCAACGACACCTTCGGCCACGACGGCGGTGATCTGGTGCTCAAAGAGATCGCCGGCGTGCTCGGCCGGGGCCTGCGGGGCGCCGACCGGGTGGGCCGCTGGGGCGGCGAAGAGTTCGTGGTCGTCCTGCCGGACACGCACCTCGCCGCCGCCCACGGGCTGGCGGATCGGCTGCGCCACGAGATCGCGAACACGAGCATCCTGCACGACGGGCAGCGCATCCAGGTCAGCGCGTCCTTCGGCGTCGCCTCGTCCAAAGAGATCCCGCCGGGCGAGCTCGCGCTCGACCTGTTCCGCCGGGCCGACCGCCGGCTCTACCTCGCCAAAGAGGCGGGCCGGAACCGGGTGGTCTCGACCGACCCCGAAGACCCCTCGGCCAGCGCGCGCGGGCGCTGAGCGGCGCGCCGCGGACCGTGGGCACGTCCGGACACGCCGCCGCCATGAACACTGTACTGCACACCATTCTCAGCGATCTGTGTTGACCCTGCCCCCCGCAGCGGACAGGCTGGCCTCCCCGCCTCTGGGCCCCATGGCCCGCGGAGCCGCTATGTCCATGATGTCCCTGATGCGCCTCCCGGCCGGCTTCGGCCGCGCCCCCCTCCCCTTGGCGCTGGCGCTCCTGCTCTCCGCCTGCGGGACCAAGCTCCCCGCGGGGACCGACGACTCCGGCGGAGAAGAGGACGGCGGCGGCGGAGACGGCGGGGGCAGCCTCGCCTGGGAGGACCTGCGGCTGCAGTCCTCGGCGAGCCTGACCGAGGCCTTCGCGTCGGGCGGCGGGCTCTATGCGGCCGCCGAGGACGGTCGGGTCTACCTGCGGGCCGAGGGCGCCTGGACCCCCGTCGATCTCGACACGAACGACCCGCTGAACGGGATCTGGGGCCGGGTCGACGGCGCGTCGGCCCGGGTGGTCGCGGTCGGCGACAGCGGCGTGGTCGCCGGCTTCGACGGCACCACCTGGACCGCCGCGAACACGCTGGGCAGCGTCAACCTCGAGTCCGTCGCCGGCCTGAGCGAAGACAGCCTCATCGCTGTGGGCTGGGGCGGCGCCTTCGAGCTGGTCGAGGGGAGCTGGGTCGTCCAGACCGTGCCCGAGACCCCCCAGCTCAACCACGTGTGGACCGACGGGACGGTCGTGGTCGCGGTCGGCCAGGAGGGCGCCATCGCCACGCGCCGGGCCGGCACCTGGACGACCATCACCCACGAGTCGCGCAAGGCCCTCTACGGCGTGTCGGGGACCAGCCCCAACGACCTGTGGGCGGTCGGCGAAGACGGCCTGCTGCTGCACTTTGACGGCGGTGCCTGGACCGAGGTCCCGACCGGCACGACGTCCTCGTTGTGGGCGGTGCTGGCCCGCAGCCCGTCCGACATCATCGTGGTCGGCAGCAGCGGCGTGGCCCTCCGCACCGACGGCGTCGACGTGGTCGAGCTGCCGACCGGGGTCAACAACAACCTCTACGGGCTCAGCGTCAGCATCGCCAACGTCGTCTGGGCGGTCGGAAGCCAGGGCATGACGCTCCGCCTGTACTGAGCGGCGGGGCGCCGGGCCGGGGGGCCTCCGCGCCCGCCGTCACGGCCTGCGCCTCGGCCCCGCGCCGCCAAGCGGCCCCGCTCAGCGCGGGATGCCGTACTGCTGCAGCTCCTGGTACTCGGCAGCGCCCGGCAGGGCGGGCGCGATGCCGGCCGCGTCCTCCACCGGGACCCCGCCGCCCCGCGCCTCGAGGGCGGCCTTGTGGAGCACCTTCGCGCGCTCGAAGACGACCTTCGCCTCGTCGGTTTGGCCAAGCTTCTGGAGGATGTTGGCCTGCAGCAAGAGGACCTCGGGGTCCTCGGGCGCAGCCTGCAGCGCGGGCGCCAGCACCTCGCGGGAGGCCGGGTAGTCGCCGGTGTTGAAGACCGCCTGGGCCCACAAGCGCCGCACGTCGACCACCTTCGGCATCATCGCCGACAGGGTCGACAGCTCGGCCACCGCCTCGTCCCAGCGCTCCATCCGCAGCAGCAGGTGGGCGAGATCGTGGCGGACCCGGCGATCATCCGGGAAGTCGGCGCTCTCGGTCTCGAGGTGCTTGAGCGCCTCTTCGTTGCGCTTCTCGGTGTAGGCGAGCATCGCCAGCGAGTGCCGCACGCCGCGGCGGGGCATGCCGTCGGCGAGGCTGGCCTGCAGGTGGGGGACCGACTCGGGGTAGCGGCGCATCGCGAAGAGCGCGAGGCCAATCCACGCCTCGTAGGCCATGTTCTTGGGATCATCGACGCGCCACGCGGTGGCGCGCTTGATGGCCTCGTCCGGCCTGCCCATGCTGACGAGCAGCTCGAGCACCTGGTTCCGCGCCACGTCATCGCCCGGGACCTGCTGCAGCACCGTCTCGGACAGGGCGAGGGCCTCGTCCATCCGGCCCTGCTGCGCGAGGTTCGACGCCAGCGCGCCCTTGGTGATCGTGCTGGTCGGCTCCCGCTCGAGCGCGACCCGCAGCACCTTCTCAGCCTCGGGGAACTTCCGCTGCTGGGAGAGGGCCCGCGAGAGGCCCAGGCGGGCCTCGGCGATCTGCGGGTGGGTCGCCAGGACCTCGGTGTACTTCTTCTCGGCCAACGCGGGGCGTCCGCGGGCGGCCATCACCCGGGCCTGCTCGAGCCCCTCGATGATCGCCTTTTGGTCTTTGGCGTCCAGCAGCGGCGTGTTGGGATCTTGGGGCTCGGCGGAGCCGCCCATGTACCCGAGCGCCTGGAGCTGGGCGACGACCTCGGGAGAGGCGTCGGCCCCCGTCCCGCTGATGCGCCGGCCCTGCACCTCGGCGTTGACCGCGCGCAGGCGGGCCACGTCGGCGGCGCGCTCTGCGACGAGGTTCTTCTCTTCCTTGGGGTCGGCGTCCACGTCAAAGAGGCGGGGGTTGGGCGTGTCGATGAGCTTGAGCGAACCATCAGCGATGGCGTGCTCTGGAGCGAAGCCGAAGCGCTGACGGGGGGCCTCAGCCTCCATGTAGACCGGCGGACGATCACCGCCGGCGCCCTTGAGGAAGCCGGTGAGGTCCTTGCCGTCCAGATCGGCCGGGACCGGGACGCCGAGCAGGCCGAGGGCGGTCGGCATGACATCGACGTTGCTGACGGTCTCTTGGCGCTCGACCACCGGCGCGGCCAGCGGCGTGGGCGGCCGCACGATGAAGGGGATCCGCATGGTCGGGTCGAACACGTACATGCCGTGGGTCACCTCGCCGTGCTCGCGGGCCAGCGCCTCGCCGTGGTCGGCGACCAAGATCCAGGCGGTGCCATCGGGGGTCGACCGCGCGTCGACCGCCGCCTTCAGCCGGGCGATCTGGGCGTCCATGTAGGCGATCTCGCCGTCGTAGGGGCGCTGCTCGAAGCGGGCCTTCCAGTCGCCCGGCGGCTCGTACGGATCGTGGGGGTCGTAGAAGTGGCCCCAGATGAAGATGGGCTGGCCTGCCGGCTGGGCGTTGACCCAGGCGATGAGGTCGTCGACCACCTCGGCGGCCCGGCGCTCGCGGGCCCAGCGCCCCCGCGAGCGGCGGTCCTGGTCCATCTTCACCTCGTCGAAGTACGCGTCAAAACCCTGGTCGATGTTCCAGATGCGCGTGGTGACGAAGGCCGAGACCGAGGCGGCGGTGCTGTACTGGCGCTCTTTGAGGAGCTCGGCCAGGGTGACCACCTCGTCGGGGAGGATGGCGTCGCCGTTGTTGTGGATGCCGTGACGGGTCGGGTAG
>JBJONS010000249.1:0-5355 GCA_046051725.1 Pseudomonadota bacterium
CGCGCCGGCGCGCGGGTCCTGCCCCCGCCCAGACGGCACCGAAGGCCTCCGCCGGAGCTCCTGCAGGGCTCCGCGTGACCTGCTGGCCATCGGCAGCATCCGGTGATACCCGGATCCGCTCCGGTGTGCGCGCCCTCAAAAACGGTAATCCCCGTAGCCCGCCGCGAGGGCGGTGCCCGCACCGGCCCCGCTCCCGGCCGCTCTCCTCGGTGGGGCCCGACCTCGCCGCCCCGGCGGCCTCGCCCCGCGCGGGCTCCCGTTCACTCCAAGGTGCCCGTCCTTGAGCGGGCGCCCTCCACGAGGCAGCGACCCGCCATGGCCACGACGCTCCCCTTGGACCTCGGTGCGCTCGACCACTACACGCTGATCGTCGAAGACGCCGCGGCCGTCGCCCGCTTCCACGCCGAGTGCCTCGGCTTCGAGCCGCTGCGGGTGATCCGGGTGAACGCGGGCTCGGCCCCCGAGGGCGAGCACGACATGCTCAACCACGTGATGCGCCTGCCGGGCTCGGCCGCGCGCGTGATGGTCGTGACCGAGGGGCTCACCGAGGCGTCGATCTTTCGGCGCTTCTTGCGGCAGCACGGCCCTGGCGTGCACCACGTCGCCTACGAGGTCGCCGACATCGACGCCGCGCTCGTCGCGCTGCGGGCCGCGGGCATCCGCACGACGTCCGAGGGCGTGCTCAACGACCCGCTCACCGGGCTGCGGCAGATCTTCGTCGCCCGCGAGCACGGGGGCTACTTCATCGAGCTCATCGAGCGCACGGCGCGGGCCGCCGCGGGCAACTTCACGCACGACAACATGGCCGGCCTCGCGCGCACGATGCTCTCGTACCTGAAGTCGGCGCCCGACGAGGCCACAGGGCACGAGACCTCGCCCGCGGTGACCATCGCCGCGGCGCGGGCAGAGGTCGTGGCCTTCCTCCTCGACCTTCACAACCTCCCCCGTTGGACCGTCCACCGCGGCGTGCGGCGCATCGACGGGGCCTTCGTCGAGGTGCGGGCGGCCGGCGACCTGCCCCTCGCCGTGTCCGAGGACGGCGACGCCGTGGTCTTCCGGTGGACCCGCGGCGACAGCGCCCTCGTCGTGCGCTTCGACGTGCAGGCCGACGGCGACCAGCGCACCCGGGTGGGCGTGACGCTGCCGCCCCTCGACGCGGCGCGGCGCGCGCGCACCGCGGCGGTGATCCAAGCCGAGCTCGACCTGCTCGCGGCGATCTTCGACGGCAGCGAGGCCGCTTTTGATCCGGCGCGGCGGGCGCTGCTCGACGCCTACCACCTCGAAGTGCACCAACGCCCCGGCCTGTAGGACGGACCCCCGATGGACCAGACCGCCGTCGCGCTCCATATGCTCGCCGCGCTCGCCCACGTCGCATGGGCCGACGGCGCGCTCCTGCCGGGTGAAGCCCGGTTCTTCACCGAGGTCATCGACGGCCTCGCCCTCGACCCCGCCGACGCCGCGCGCGCCTGGCGCCTCGTCGTCTCGCCCGCCCGCGGGCCAGAGGCCTTCCCGCCCGCGCCGCTCACGCCCGCCGATCAGCGCGAGGTGCTCCGCCTCGGCTACGCGATGGCCGGCGCCGACGGCGCCGTGAGCGAGGTCGAGCTCGCCGCGCTGCGCGCCATCTCCGTGGCGTACGGCATCCCTTGGCCCGAGGCGCTCGACCTCGTCGGCCACCCCATCGGCTTCTGACCGAGAGCCCCAGCCCCGCCATGCTCGACACCACCTACGTCAACCCTCCCGACCTGCTCGCGATCGCGCGCAACGGGCTGCCTTCGGCGCCCCATGACCGCGCGCATGTCATCGTGCTCGGGGCGGGCATCGCGGGCCTCGTCGCGGCCAGCGAGCTCAAGCGCGCGGGGCACCGGGTGACCGTGCTCGAAGCGCAGCACCGCGTGGGCGGCCGGGTGCTCACGCTCCGCGCGCCGTTCAGCGCGGGCCAGTGGGGCGAGGCCGGGGCGATGCGCATCCCGGCCAAGCACAAGCTCGTGATGGCCTACGTCGAGCGCTACGGGCTCCGCGTGCGGCCCTTCTGCTCGTCGAACCCCGCGGGCTGGTCGCTGTTCCGCCGGCAGCGCCGGCGCCTCGGCGACACGCTGCGCGAGAGCCACCGCCTGGGCTTCGATCTCGCGGGGCGCGAGCTCACCCAACCCTTCCCCGAGATCTGGTCGCTCATCGTCGACCCGATCAGCGAGGCCCTCGACCGCGACGGCCCCGAGGCCTTCGCCGCGCTGCGCGCCCGGCTTCAGTCGGTGTCGCTGCGGGATTTTCTCCGCGGCGAGGGGTGGTCCGACGGGGCCATCGAGATGTACGGCCTCTTCGCGGGCTTCGAGACCCTGCTGTATGCGTCGGCCTTCGAGTTCCTGCGCGAGTTCGTGGCGAAGCTGCGCGAGCAGACCGTGGCCATCGACGGCGGCATGGACCTCCTCCCGCAGGCCTTTCTCCCCGAGCTCGCCGGTGACATCCAATACGGCGCGCTGGTGACCACCCTCGACCAAGACGAGCGCGGCGTCGCGGTGCACGTGCGCGGCCTCGGGGGCCCGCGGGTGGTGCGCGGCGACTACGCGATCTGCACGCTGCCGTTCTCGGTGCTGCGTCACGTCGAGGTCGTCCGGCCCTTCTCTTGGCAAAAGCAGCGCGCGATTCGCAACATCCACTATGAGTCGGCGACGAAGATCTTCTTCGAGTGCCGCGAGCGCTTCTGGGAGACCCGCGACGGTATCTACGGCGGCGCCTCGGTGACCGACCTCGCCATTCGCAACACGTACTACCCAGAGCACGGCCGGGCCTCGGGCCGCGGGGTGCTGCTCGCGTCCTACTCCCACGGCCAAGACGCGCTTCGGTGGGGCGCGCTCCCGCCGCATGAGCGCCACATCCAGGCCCTCGAGAACCTCGGCGAGCTGCACCCCGAGGCGCCCTCGCTGGTCGAGGCCGCCGCGTCGGTGGTGTGGAGCAACGACGAGTTCGCAGGCGGCGCCTACGCGTTCTTTCAGCCGCACCAAGAGGCCCTGCTGCACGATCACGTCATCGCGCCCGAGGGCCGGTACCACTTCGCCGGCGAGCACGCCTCGCTGCAGCACCGCTGGCTCCAGGGCGGCGTCGAGTCGGCGCTGCGCGCGGCGCGCGAGATCCACACCCGCACCCTGCGCGAACCCGTCACCCTGCGTTCGGAGGACACCATGCGCTCCCCTGCCTTCATCGAGTCAGAAGAGGCCCGCGTCGCCGTGGCGCGTGACTTCGGCGGCGTCGTGCACGACGTGCCCGCCTACCTGCTGCGCCCGCGCAGCATCGACGAGGTGGCAGAGGCGGTGCGCTGGGCCCGCGCCCGCGGGCTCAAGGTCGCGGCCCGGGGCGTCGGCCACAGCGCCGGCGGCCAGTCGCAGGTGCGCGATGGCCTCGTCCTCGACATGACGGCGCTCAACCAGGTGCACCACGTCGACCTCAGCAACCGGCGCTTCGTCGCCGACGCGGGCGTCACCTGGCAGCACATCCTCGACCTGCTGCTGCCGATGGGGCTCGTGCCCGACGTGGTGACCGACTGGCTGCACCTCACCCTCGGCGGGACGATCATCGCGGGCGGTGTGGGCGCGCAGAGCTTCAAGCGCGGCATTCAGGCCGACCTCATCGAAGAGATGACCGTGGTGACGGGCGAGGGCGAGGTGCTCACCTGCTCGGCCAGCCAGAACGCCGAGCTGTTCGACGCCACCCGGGCGGGCCTCGGGCAGTACGGGGTGATCGTGCGCGCGACGATGCGGCTCGGGCAGGCGCCGCGCCGGGCCACCCTCGATCACCTCGTCTACGACGACCTCGAGGCCTTCGCCGGCGACGTCGAGCGGCTGATGGAGTGCGCCGCCGTCGACGGGCTGCTCGCCCACGCGGTGGGCAACACGCTCGAGCTCATCGCCCACTCGACGGGGGTGGATCCGCGCACCCGCGGCCTCACCGCGTCCCCCGCCCAGGGGCGCTGGGTCTATGACCTCGAGGTGCTGCGCCACCACGACGAGGCCACCGACGCGCCGGGCGCGCTGCCCGAGGGGCTCCGCGCGATCCCCGCGCTGTCCCACACGCAGGAGTGGGAGTACAGCGCGATGCTCTCGCGCATCCCGCCGATCGTCGAGCGGGACCAGCGCGAGGGGGCCGCGCCGCACCCCGAGCTCGCCCTGTTTATCCCGCACTCGCGCCTCTCGGGCTTCCTCGGCGAGGTGATGGCCGAGACCGCGGTCGAAGACATGGGGGGTGGGCCGATCCTGATCATCCCGCTCGCGCGGGGGTGCATCCAGGCGCCCTTCTTCCGCGTGCCCGACGAGCCGCGCTGCTGGCTGGTGGGCCTGCTGCGCGCGGCGACCACCCCCGAGCGCATCGCCGCGCTCAGCCGCGTCAACGTCAACCTGTACCACCGCGCGGTGGCGATCGGCGGACGGCGCTACCCCTGCGACGGCGTCCCCGCGCCGGCCGACAGCGCCGGCTGGGCGCTGCACTTCGGCGAGGTGTGGGAGCGCGCCCTCGCGGCGAAGCGGCGCTTTGACCCAGACCGCCTCTTGGCCCCCGCGCTCGGCATCTTCCGCGACGCGCCGTAGCGACCGGGCGCCGCCGCGACCTGCGGGCGGTGCGCCACGCCGGCGGACCGTCGGCCGAAGGCTCCCCGTCATGGGGCCGGGGCAGCCGCTCCGTCGCCGCGAGGCCCGCCGACCCTCGCGCCCGACGACGACCGGGGTCCGCTACCCCGCCGGCAGAGCCCGCCGCAGCCCGGCCCGCAGCAGCGCCTCGTGCAGCTGCGCGCCGCTGGTGGGCTTCTCCACGAAGCCGTCGGCCCCCGCCGCGAGCGCCTCGGCGCGGGCACCTGCGCCGGCGTGGCCGCCGGTCACGAGGATCGGCCCCCCGAAGCCCGCGGCCCGGAGCGCGCGCACCGCCGGGAGGCCATCCCCGTCCGACAGGCGCCGGTCGATGATGAACGCCCAGGGCATCGGCGGGCGCAGCACCTCGCCCAGCGCGCCGAGGTGGTCCGCCACAATGGGTACATACCCGTACTGTTCGACCTGCAGCCGCAGCATCAGCGCGGCCACAGGGCTCTCTTCGAGGATGACGACATTCACGGTGCTCCCGGGGGCGGCACCTCGAGGGGCGCCGCGGATCCGCCCGGGCGGGCGCCGCGCCGGGGGAGCGCCGAGGCGCTCCATCCGGTGTAGCCCGTACGTTGATCAGCTCATCCCTCTGTCGCGCAGACGGCGTACGCCCGACCCGCGCGCTCAGCGCAGGATGGTCGGCATCTGCCGCGGGATCGTCGCGTCGCTGGCGGCCGTCACCTCGGTGAGGCCCACCCAGGTCGGCAGCGCGGCTGCGGCGCGGACCTGCCGCTCC
>JBJONS010000250.1:0-16352 GCA_046051725.1 Pseudomonadota bacterium
CGCTGGACCGGCAGGCGGTCCAGCTCTTTCTTGTCGAGCTCTTCGGGGGAGCTGCGCGCGGGCTGGCCCGCCACCAGCACCTCGACCGCCTGGACGCTGCGGCTGGCCGGCACCCGCTCGAGCAGGTCTGGGGTCAGCACCACGGCCTCGGGGGACGCGTCCTCTCCGCTCAGGTCATCCTGGTTGGCTTCACCCATCACCAGGTTGTTCTCGACGATCGAGGCCCCATACAAGGCGCCGGTCTCGGGCATGGGCTCTGCGGCGGCGGGCGCCGGGGCCCTCGGCGCGGCCCCGCCGCGCTCCAGGGCGTCGCCGTCGGCCATCCGGTCGTCGAGGGCCACCCGCGGCGGAGGCGGAGGCGGAGGGGGAGGCGGAGGCGGCGCGGCGATCCCGAGGACTTCGCCGCCGAGGACCCCACCCTCGACGCCGCCGCTGACGCCCTCGACCACACCGCCGACCAGCCCGCCCAGCACGCCACCGTCGACGCCGGCGAGCACGCCGTCGACCACGTAGCCCTCGAGCGCCTCGCCCTCGGCGACCTCGCCGCCCCCGGCCTCCGCGCCGTTGGCGGGGTCGCCGGCGCGCGCGCCGCGCTGGGCGTCGGTGGGCTCTTCGCCCGCGCCGAAGCCCACTGGAAGCGCCGCTGGCTTTTGGTCGTCGATGATCAGCTTCGGCCGCTTTGGGCCGGCCTCGCCGCGGGACCCGAGCCGGCCGCTCGCCGATCCGGCCCTGCCCTCGAGCGCGACGACCTCGAGGTCCTCGTCGACGGCGTCATCTGCGTTCTGAGCGTTGTCCTGCGCGTCGTTCTTGTCGAACCGGGGCGAGGCGGCCTCCTCGCGGAGGCGCTCTTGCGGCGGCGCGGCCGGCGGCGGGGCGGACGACAGCAGCGACGAGAACGATGCGGAGGAGGCGCCCTTGGCGGGCGGAGGCGGGGCGGACCGGGCCCGGCGCTCTTCTTCGAGCGCGGCGAGGCGGCTGTCGAGCTCGGCGAGGCGGGCCTTCTCCTCGACCGCCTCGTCCTGCTCGAGCTGGGCGAGCTGCCAGGTCTGGTTGCGGGCCGCGCGGTAATTCTCCACCGCCGCGTCGAGATCACCCTCAGCGACGGCGACCTCGGCGGCCTTGAGGCCCGCTTGTTGGGCCGCGCGCTCGCCGTCGGCCCGCGACGAGGCCTGGGCCTTGACCTTGCGGGCGACCTTGGCCTTCTCTTTGTCCTCGGCCGCGATCTGCACCCGGCCCAGCAGCAAGTCGACGTTGCCTTGCAGGGCGCTGGCCGCAGAGTTGGTCGGGTCGAGCGCCGCGGCCTGCTTGAGCAGCGTGTCGGCCTCTTCAAAACGGTTGGCCTTGTAGGCAGAGTAGGCGAGGTTCCAGCTCTCTTGGCTGGCCTGGCGCTGGGCGTCGGCGGCGCGCTCGCCTTCGGCCGCCTGCTCTTCTTCGCGCACCAGCGCGTGCCCGAGCTCGAGCCGGCCGGTCGGGGCGCGGACCGGCCGCGGCGTGCCCTCGATCCCGCGCAGCGCCCGCTCGGCCGGCAGCTCGATGCGCCAGCGGGCGGCGGCGACCGGGGCGTCGACCGCCGGGGTCAGCAGCTCGTGCCAGCCGCGGCGGGCCCAGGCGGCGCCGCTGCCGACCACGTTGAGCTCGACCGGGAAGGCGACGAGGCCCGAGAAGGTCTCGACCGACTTCTCGAGCGGCAGCAGCCAGGTGCGGGCGTCGACCTGCACCAGCGCGACCGGCCGGCCGGCCACCCGCGCGCCCATCGGCCGCTGACCGGGGGGCAAGGTCACGCGAAGGTGCTGCTGGCGGTCATTGCGGACCTGCCAGGTCGCCCGCAGCGCCAGCCGACCGTGCGCGGCCACGGCGAGGCGGTACTCGGCGGCGTCGACGATGAGGGGCGGGGCGCTGAGCGGGGCGCCGCCCAGGGCCGACCACTGCAGCGCGGGGCGCGGGCCGCGGACCCGCCAGGCGGCGACGGGAGCGCCGGCGCTCAGGCCGACCAGGCGGTCTGGGCGGGCCGAGAGCGGGGCGGCCTCGAGCTGCGAAGCGCCCTCTGGCGCGATCATCGCGCCGTCCTCTTGGCTGAGGCTGAGCCAGCCGTCGAGCTCCCGCGCGCCCTCGATCACCGGCACGGGGGCCGGCGCGGCGGCGGCGGTGGGCAGCGGCGCGGTCCAGCCCAACGAGAGCGCCACGGCATCGCGGACCGGCGGGTCGAACTCGATGACGAAGCTGCCGTCCGCGCCGCTGATCCGCACCGGGCCGCCAGCGCGCGGCGCGCCGTCCGGCCCGAGCAGCTCGAGGCGGGTGGCGCCCGGCACGCGCACCGCCAGGCGGGCCAGCGGGGCGTGGGCCACCCGCAAGCTCAGCTCAGCCCGGCCGAAGACGGCCTCTTCGTCGGCGCGCAGGCTGATCAGCGCCTCGCCGCCGATCGACTGGGGCCGGGGCGGCGCGGTCTGGCCCGCCGACCAGCGCAGGCTGAGGACACCGCCCCACGGCTGATCCCAAGCGAGGCCGCCCGGGCGCGGCACCCCGCCCTCGAGCGCGGCGGTCAGCCCCTGCCCGCGGAGCTGGACCGCGGCGCGCGCGGCCGGGGGCAGCCCGAGCTGCAGGGCGCCCGGCGCGCCGTCGACCACCCCGCGCAGGCGCAGCTCATGGGCCCCGGCGTCGAGCCGGGCGAGGAGCACCGGCCCGGCCCCGCCCGCCGCCCAGGCCAGCGGCCGGCCGTCGAGCGCGACCGCCTCGAGGCGCAGCGCGCCGTCGAGCGGCAGGTTCAGCCAGCAGGGGTGGAGGCACTGGAGGCTGTAGCGGACCAGGACAACGTGCTGGCCATCATCCCCGGGGAGGACCTCGACCTGCCGCGACAGGAGCAGCGGGCCGCGCGGGGCCTCGGCCGCGGCCGCGTCGCGGGGCGCGGCGCAGGCGACGCCCGCGGGGAGCAGGCCGAGCCCCAGCCAGAGCAGGGCGAGCGCGGCGGTGCGGGCGGCGGTCGGGCGCGGCAGGGACAAGGGGGAGCTCCGGGGACGGCCACCAACGGGGCCGCGGCGCCGCGCTTACACCCCAGCGGGAGGTGTCGCGCCACGAAGCTCTGCTAAGGGCCGGGCAGCGGCGGGGCCGCAGCGGGACGGCCGGCCGGCGACCGGTCGGGGGCGCCGCGCCGCACCCGCCAAAACGAGCAGGGCCGGGGGAGCGCGGCTGCGCCCACCCCGGCCACCGGTCGGAGCGCTGGGCTCAGGCCAGGGCGACGCCCACGCGCTCGAGGCTCAGCACCGAGGCGCCGGGGTCGGCGCTGGCGAGGCGCGCCACCGCTTCGACGGCCGCCGCGGCGAAGCCGGCGCCGAGGACGACATAGCGGCGACCGCTGCTGGACTTGAGGGCCCAGGCCTCGACGCCCCCGGTGAGCTTGGGGCTCTCGGGCGCGGCGACCGGTGCAGGAGCAGCGGCGGCGGGGGCAGCCACGCGCGCCTTGGGCGGGCGACCGCGGCGCGGCGGAGCCGACGGCTCACCCTCGACGGTCGGCAGCCGGTAGTAGGCGGCGATCCCGTGGCGGTTGCGGAAGGCCCGCACGTTCTCGGGGGTGACGCCGGCCTTTTGGGCGACCTCGGCATCGGGGACCTTGCCGACGAGGTCGAGGTAGGGGTCGAGGCGGCTCTGGCGGCGGCCGGGCTTGCCGTCGCCGCGGGGCGCGCGGGCCGGGGCCGCAGCGGCGGCCGGCTCGTCGGAGACCGCGGCTGCAGCAGCGCTCTCGGCGGGCGCGCCCGCGGCGACCGGCGCGGAGGCGGGAGCCTCGGCCGGCGCGGGGGCCGCGGCCTCGGCCGCAGCAGGGGCGGCCTCGGCGGCAGCGGCCGCGGGCGCCGGGATGTTGTGCCGCTTGCGGTACATGCGGACCGCCTCGATGGTCGCGCTCGCGCGCTCGGCGACCTCACGATCCGGCAGCACGCCGATGATGTCGGCGAAGGCGGCGAGCTTCGACTTGCGCTCGGTGGCGGGCTTCGCGGCCGCCGGCTCTTCAGCCGCGGCCTCGGCGGCGGGCGGCGCAGCGGCGGCCTCGACCCCAGCGGACGCGGAGGACCCTGCGGACTCGGCGGAATCTGCGGAATCTGCGGCCGCGGTGGCGGCGAGCGCGGCGTCGGACAGCTTGATGTTGAGCCGCCGGCGGGCGCGGGCCACCTTCGAGGCGCTGACGCCCGCCATGCTGGCGATCTCTTCGTCGGGGACCTTGCCCATGAGGTTCAAGTAGGCGTCAAGCTCAGGGTTCGAGATCGCGGATCGAGACAACGCAGGCTCCAACATTGGGGGTGAGGGTGGTCCCCGCACCCGGCGAGCGGGGTCGCGGGCGGCGCGGGCGAACTGGGGGGGAGCGACGCGCAACCCGGAGGGGCGGGCAGCCCAGCGGTCGGGCGAGGCCCGGGGCGCCGGATCTGCGCCCCGCCCGCCGCGCCTGCGCGCACAGCGCGGACGCGCGTTCAGTCGCGCCGACCCTACATACGCCCAGTTTGGGCGCGGGTCAACGTTGGAGCGACGCCAACGCGCACACAAGTGACCAGACCGACCGGCGGCGGCCTACAAAATCGGCCTCGGCGCCGTGCGTTCCGCGGGTTGGATCAGCCGGACCGACGCGGGTGCAGGCGCGCGAGCCGACGGGCCAGCGGGTGCGCGCTCAGGCGCGGGTCGCCGGGCAGCGGCTGGGCGGCGCGCAGCTCGTCGAGCAGGCAGCTCGCCTGGGCCAGCTCGCCGCGCAGCAGCTCGGGGTCCGCCCGCGCGGCGGCGTGCTCGGCGAGCAGCACGTGCGCCTCGAGCAGCATCAGGCGGGCATCGCTGCTCGACAGCCAGCCCCAGGCCGGCGCCAGCGCGCGGGCCGGCGCCTCGTGGCCCCGCAGGGCGCGGGCGCGGCAGAGGCAGGCCTCGGTCAGCGCCGGCCAGAGGCCGAGGCGCTCGAGCTCACGGCAGGCCACGCGGCTCTCGCGGTCCGCGTCCGGCACCCGGCCGACGGCGGCCAGCGCCTCGGCCCGCTGGGCCCGCAGCCGGTGCAGGGCCAGCGGCAGCCCGTGCTCCTCGGCGGCGCGCAGCGCGTCGCTCAGCCCCTGCAGCGCCTCCGCCGGCTGGCCGGCCGCCAGCGCGAGCCGCCCCGCGGCGAGGGCCGCCTCGGCCTCCTCCCCCGGCTCGACGGCGGCCAGCTCGAGGCCGGCCCGGGCGTCCAGCGCGGCCCGCGCCTCGCCCAGGCGGAACAGATCGACCTGCTGGTGCACCTGCTCGACGAGCAGCGCCGCCCGCAGCGGCGGGGGACCGGCCTCGGCCAGGGCGCGCAGGGCGGGCTCCAGCTCGGCGGCCGCCTCACCCGCCCGCCCGCACAGGCGCAGCGCCCGGCTGAGCTCGAGGCGCAGGCGCGCTTCGACCTGCGCGGCGCCGCGCTCGACGGCCAGCCCCAGCGCCCGGCGCAGCTCGGCCTCGCCTTCGCGCAGCGAGCCCAAGGCGACCCGCAGCTCGCCCATGCGCCCGAGCAGCGCGGCGCCCATCACGCCATCTTCGAGCAGCTGGGCCAGCTCGGCCGCCCGGTCGAGCGCGTCGAGGGCCGCGTCGAGCTGGACCTCGTCGACCGCCGCGCGGGCGCCTTCGGTGACCACCCGCAGCAGCAAGGGGAGGTCGCCGCGGCGGCTGGCCTCCTCCTCGGCCCGGGCCCGGTGCAGGGCCGCGGCGCCCCGCTCGCCCCGCCGCCGGTGCAGCCGGGCGAGGCCGAGGTCGGCGGCGGCCCGCTCAGCGGGATCTGCGGACTGGGCCGCCTCTCGAAGCAGGCGCAGCGCCTGCGGATCTCTCGGCTCGACCTGCCCGCGGGCCTCGCCGCAGAGCCGCAGCAGGCCGGCCGGCGCGGCCTCGTCGGGCTGGGCGCCGCGGGCCGCCTCGAGCGTCGGCAGCGCCGCCGCCCCCTCTCCCGCCTCGATGAGCGGCGCCGCCCACCGGGTCGCCGCGCGGGCGGCCTCGGCCGGCTGGCCGCCGAGCAGCAGCAGCAGCACCTTCTCTGCCGTGACTGGCGCCTCGCCGACCGCCAAGGCGAGCTGCTGCTCGAGCTGCGCGCGCCGGGCGGGGCGCAGCGCGGCGCGCAGCAGCCCGGCCCAGGCGCCCACGCCGATCTCGACCCCGTCCACGTCGGGATCACCGACGCAGAGGCCCGCCTCGAGCAAGGCGACCACCAGCTCGGCGGCGCGGGGCCCGGGCACCACCCCCGCGGCCGCGAGGGCCCGGGCGGTCAGGGGCCCGCGGGCCACCGCCAGGGCCTCGACCGCGCGGCGGGCGTCCGGCTCGAGGAGCTCGAGGCGCCGGGCGAGCGCCTGCTCGAGCAGGGGCGGCGTCGGAAGCCGCCCCGCCGACAGGTCCCGCCAGCGCGGCTGGGCCCCGCCGTCGGCCCCGCCCACCAAGGCCAGCGTGCCGGCCTGCAGCATCGCGTGGACCAGCTCGACGGCGAAGCCCGCGCGCCCGCCGCTGGCCCGGGCCACCCGCTTGACCACCGCGGCGGGCGGGGCCCGGCGCCCGAGCATCGCGGCGATCAGCAGCCCGACCTCGCGCAGCGACAGGGGCGGGAGCCAGCGCAGCGCGGCGTCGGCCCAGGCGCGGCCGGCGGTCGGCCCGGGATGCGCCTCCTGCTCGTCGCTCCCGACGAGCTGGATCGGCAGGCCACGGCGCCGGGCCCGCCTGCGCAGGGCCGCGAGGGCGGCGTCGGCCGCCGCGTCGGCCCGCCCCACCTCGCGCAGCAGCAGCACCACCGGGCCGGGCTGCGCGCGCAGGCTCGCCAGCAGCAGCTCGGCCACCGCGCCGGGGCGCGCGTCGGGGCCCTCGGCCGGCGGCGGGCGGCTCAGCACCGCCAAGGCCTCGCCGACCTCTGCGTCCGGCGGCGGCCCGGCCCGCAGCAGCGCCCGGGCGAGGCGCACCAGCGCGGCGAGGCCCTCGCCCGGAGCGAAGGCTTCGGTCACCACCCGCGCGCCGCGCCCGCGCAGCTGGCGGCCCAGCTCGTCGAGCAGGGCGCCGGCGCCGGAACCGGCGGGGCCCTGCAGCAGCAGCGCTGCGCCGGGGGCGCCGGCGGCCAGGGCGCCCTCCAGGTCGGCGATCAGCTCGGCCCTGCCGATCGCCGCGAGGCCGTCGGGGGCCGGCGGCGGGCCCGGCGGCGCGGCCGGACCGGCCAGCGGGCGCAGGCGGCGGGCGACCTCGACGGCGCTGGCCGGACGCGCCTCGGCCTCTTTCTCGAGCAGGCTGAGCAGGACCGCGTCGAGCTCGGCGGGCAGCCCGGGCACCAGCGCCGAGGCCGGGCGCGGCGGCTGCTCGAGGTGCAGCCGGGCGAGGGCCTGGGGGCTCTCGCCCTCGAACGGCCGCCGCCCGGTCAGCAGCCGGTAGACCAGCACGCCGAGGGCGTAGAGATCGGCCCGCGCGTCGACCGCCTCGCCGCGCAGCTGCTCGGGCGCAGCGTAAGCGTAGGTGCCCACGAACTCGCCGCCCGCGCTGAGCGCCTCGCCCGCGGCGTCGACCTGACGAACGGTGCCGAAGTCGAGCAGCTTGACCGAGTCATCGCGCAGGACCAACAGGTTGCTCGACTTGAGATCGCGGTGCACGAGCCCGCGGGCGTGCAGGTAGGCCAGCGCCTCGAGCAGCCGCAGGCTCAGCCCGACCACCGCCCGCGTGCGCTCGGGCGCGCCGGGGCGGCCCAGCGCCTTGGCCCAGACCTGCGCGGGGACGCCGTCGAGCAGCTCCATCGTGAGGTAGGGCCCCTGCCCTTCGGCGTGGCCGAAGCGGAAGACCCGGACGATCCCCGGATGATCGAGGCGGCTGAGCGCCTCGAACTCACGGTGGAAGCGCTGCAGGGCCACGCCCCGCTGGTGCAGCAGCTTGAGCGCGATCGGCGCCCCGTCGACGGGATCGACCACCTCGTAGACCGAGGCCATGCCGCCGCGCGCGACCTCGCGCAGGACGCTGTAGGGGCCAATGAAGGCAGGGAGCGCCGCGGGGAGATCGGCGGCGCCTTCGGGCGGCGGGCCGCCGCGGGCATCGGGCGCAGGGGGGGGCGGCGGGCGCATGCGGCTCCAGGCACGGGGCCCAATAGCCCGGCGGTCCGGCAGGGCGGGGCTCATGGTCCGGCGCGGCCGAGCCGACCCCTGGGCTGCGGCGGGGCGAGGGCCCCGCTCTCCCTCCCCCGCTCTGGAGTCGCCCATGCGCCGCCTCATCACCCTGCTCTCCCTCGCCCTCCCAAGCACCGCCCTCGCGGGCTCCGTGACCGTCGGCGCAGGGGGAGACTACGCCACCGTCGACGCGGCGCTCGAGGCGACCGACACGGCCGAGCTGCTCAAGGTGACGCTGCTGCCGGGTGATCACGCGGCCTTCTCGGTGACCAAGGCCCGCGAGGTGCAGGTCTCGGGCGCGGTCGGCACCACCACCGTGGCCGGCCTGACCGTGGCCGACGAGGGCGCCGAGGTGCAGCTCATCGGCGTGTCCCTGCAGGATGACGGCGGGGGGCGCCCGGCGCTGGTCGAGCTGCAGGCGGGGTCGCTGGTGCTCGACGCCGTCCAGGCCAAGGGCTCCGGCGGGGTGGCCGGCGTGCGCGCCGGGCCGTCGACCGCGCTGACCGTCGTGGGCAGCTTGCTGTATGGCTTCGAAGACAGCGTCATCATCGCTGATCGCGCGATGGTCAGCGTGGCCCGCAGCCGCATCGCCGACAGCGAAGCCGAGCGCGGCGCCGCCATCCGCGCGGTCGAGACCGAGCTGCACCTCGACGGGGTGGTCTTCGCCCACCTGCGCGCGGCCCAGGTCGGCGGGGCGGTCCTGCTCGACCAGGGCAGCATCTCGGCCACCGACGTCGAGCTGCAGGACGTGCGGGCCCAGCTCGGCGGCGGCTTCTTCTTTGACGGCGCCGCCGTCAACATCAGCGACCTGAAGGCCCGCGGCGCCTACGCCGACAAGGGCGCCCACATCTACGCCTTTGAGAGCGAGCTGACCCTCGTGCGCGCCGACCTGCGGGGCGGCCGGGCCGAGGACGGCGCCGCGATGTACATCGACGGCAGCGGCGTCCGCGTCCAGAACGCCCTGATCGTCGACCACGCCGCGACCCGCCGGGGCGGCGTCATCTGGCTCGAGCGCGGCCAGCTCGACCTGCGCCAAGCCACCGTCTTCGGCGGCCGCGCCCCCGAGGCCGCCGGCCTGGGCGTCGGCGAGGGCGAGGCCGTGGTGCGCGGCAGCGTGATCGCCGGCCTCGGGGGCGAGGCCATCTCGCTGCTCGGCGGCGGCGCGGCCACGATCCGCGACAGCCTGCTGTGGGCCATCGAGGGCTCGCCCTGGCTCGACGCGGCGGTGGGCGTCGGCCCGACCCAGATGACCATGGATCCGCGGTTCACCAACACCGCCGCCAAGGACTTCACGCTGCGCGCCGGCTCGCCGGGCCTCGACGCCGGCCCGCTCGGCACCACCGACCCCGACGGCACCCGCGCCGATCTCGGCGCCTACGGCGGCCCGCTCGCCTGGGCCCTGGCCGACGCGGACGCCGACGGCTTCGCCCACGGTCGGGACTGCGACGACAACGACCGCCTCGTGCACGAGGCGGCGATCGACCGCCCCTACGACGGGATCGACGCCGACTGCGACATGCGCAGCGACTTCGACCAGGACCGCGACGGCGTCGACGCCGTCGAGTTCGGCGGCTTTGACTGCGACGACACCGACCCCCGGATCCGCCCCGGCGCCCGCGAGACCCCCGGGGACAGCCGCGACGAGGACTGCGACGGCCGGGTCAACCCGGACCTCGATCGGGACGGCTGGGAGGCCTCGCTCGACTGCAACGACCTCGACCCCGACATCCGCCCCGACGGCATCGAGGTCTGGTACGACGGCAAGGACAGCGACTGCGACGGCGCTTCGGACTTCGACCAGGACGGCGACGGCATCAACGCGGCGGCCGCCGGCGGCGGCGACTGCGACGACACCGACGCCCAGGTCCACGGCCTGATGATCGACGCGAGCGCCGACGGCAAGGACCAGGACTGCGATGGCGTGGACGGCCCCGGCGCCGGCAGCGCCCCGGACGAGGCCACCGCCACGGTGCTCGAGGGCGGGAGCGCGGCGCCGAGCGCCATCGACCCCGACATGGCCGAGCTCGCGACCGCCGCCGCCGACGGCGAGATGACCCAGACCGGCTGCGCCACCACCGGCGGCCGCAGCGGCGGGGCTGCGGGGCTCATCGCCGGCCTGGTCGGCCTGCTCGGCGCGCTCCGCCGCCGCCCGCGGGCCTGAGCCCGGGGGGGAGCCATCCCCCCCCTGACGAAGGGGTGACGGATCCGTCAGGGTTCGTCACCCCTTCTCCGTCAGGTCCGGGCCGGTCCGCTGAGAGCAACAGCGCTCCACACGCTGTTCTCACACACCCGATCCAGGCGAGGTCCGCGGCACAGCGGTTGCACAGGGGGGCGCAGAGGTGCCCATGTCCCCCCGCCCGCCCGGTCCGCTGCCCCCCCTCGGCCTCGCGGCCCTCGCCTTGCTGGCCGGGGTCGGCCTGAGCCAAGCCCTGCCCTTGCCCGCGCCCGAGACCGCCGCCGGCGCTCTGGGCCTCGCCCTCTGCGCCGGCTGGGCCGCCCTGCGCGCCCCCCGCCTCGCGCCCGCCGCCCTGCTGCTGGGGATCGCGCTGCTCGGCGCCGCCCGGGTCGACCTGCAGCCCACGGCCGCCGCGGGCCTCGACCCCGCGGGGGCGGCGGTGCGCGGGCGGGTCCGGTCGATCGCCGGGGCCCGCGCCCTGGTCGACACCGACGCTGGCCCGCTCCGCCTGCTGATGAGCGCGCCGCGACCCGAGATCGGCGCCGAGATCGCCGCGCTGGTGGGCCCCGCCGAGCCCGAGCCGCTGCTGCCCGGGGCCCTGCCCGGCGATCTGGCCGATCAGCTCGGGCGCGCGCCGATGCTGCGGGCCCGCCGCCACCTGCGGCTGGGCGGGCTTCCGGGGCCGGGCCTCGCGCCCGCGGCGCTGTTCTCGGAGGCCGCGCACGGTCCGCTGCTGCGCGCCTTGCTCACGGGTGACCGCACCGGCGTGCCCGCCGAGCAGCTCGAGCTGCTGCGCCGCACCGGCACCAGCCACCTGCTCAGCGTGAGCGGCCTGCACGTCGCGCTCATCGGCGGCATGTGGGCGACCGCGGCCAGCGCGCTGCTCCGCCCGCCCCTGCGCCGGAAGGGCCGGGGCTGGGCCCGCGGAGTCCCGCTGCTGGTCGGCCTGTTCGGCGCGCTCTGCTTCGCGGCGGCGGTGGGCATGCCGGTGTCGGCCCAGCGCGCGGTGATCATGGGCGGCCTGGGCGCGCTCGCGGTGGCCGCCGGGCGCGAGGTGCTCGCCGGAAACGCGCTGGGCGCCGCTGTGCTCATCGTGGTGATGGTCGACCCCCGCTCCGCCGCCGAGCCCGCCGCTTGGCTGAGCTTCGGCGCGGTGCTGGGCATGGCCACGCTCAGCCCGCTGCTGCTGCGCCTGCTGCCGCCCGACCCGCCGCTGGGCCTGCGCCCCTTCTTGCAGTCGGTGGGGGCCAGCCTCGGGGCGACCTTGGGCACCTTGCCGCCCTGCGCGCTGATCTTCCAAGAGCTGCCGCCGCTGAGCCCGGTGGCCAACCTCTTCGCCGGCCCGCCGATCAGCGCGGTGGTGATGCCGGCGGTGGCCCTGGCCCCGCTGCTGCCCGAGGCCGCCGCCCGCGCGCTGATCGGCGTGGCCGACCCAGTGATCGGGGCGGTGCTCGAGGGCCTGCGGCTGCTGCCCGACCTGCGCTGGCACCCGACGCTGAGCGCGACCGGGGGCCTCGCGCTGGGCGCCAGCCTGCTGCTGACCCGCCGGGCGCCGCTCGTGCCGGCGACCGTGGCCCTGCTGACGCTCGGCCTGCGCGCCCAGCCCGCCGTCGAGCTCGAGGTCTGGTTCCTGCAGATCGGCCAGGGGGACGCGGCCCTGCTGCGCTTCCCCGACGGCCGCCGCTGGCTGGTCGACGGAGGGCCGCCGGGCGACAAGCTCGCGCGCTGGCTGCGCATGCGCGGAGATGACCGCATCGACGCCATCTTCCTCAGCCACCCGCACCCCGATCACATGGGCGGGCTGCAGGGCGTGCTCGAGCAGCTCGAGGTCGGCGCGCTGGTCGTGCCCCGGCCGCCCGAGGCCGATGAGGGCGCCTACTTGGAGCTCTGGCGCGCCGCCTTCGCCAAGCGCGTGCCGGTGCGCGGGCCCGAGGCCCTGCCCGCGGCGCCGCCGGCGGGCAGCGGGGCGGCGATCCTCCACCCACGGGGGTGGAGCGGGCGGGGCAGCCCGCGGGTCAACGACGAGAGCATCGTGCTGCACGTGCGGTACGGCGAGCGGAGCATCCTGTTCGCCGGCGACGTCGAAGAGCGGGCCGAGCGCCACCTCGGCCCCAGCCTGCCCCGGGTCGACGTGCTCAAGGTGGCCCACCACGGCAGCAAGACCTCGTCGCACCCGCCGCTGCTCGCCGCCGCGCGGCCGAGCTTCGCGGTGATCTCGTGCGGGGTCGGCAACCGCTACGGCCACCCCCACGCCGAGGCGCTGGCCCGCTTGCGCGGGGTGCGCCTGCTGCGCACCGACCGCGACGGCACCGTGGTGCTGCGCACCGACGGGCGCAGCCTGCGGTGGGCGGGCTGGACCGCCGCGGAGGGCTGGACCCACCTCGACCGGGCGCCCTGGGCCCCGCGCGCCGCGCCCGCGGTGGAGGCGGCGCTGGCGGCGGCCGAGGCCGAGGACGCGGCCAAGCACGCCCGCCGGCTCGAGATCGAGGCGGCCAAGGCCCGCGGTGAGCGCCCGCCACCGGCCCCGCGGGCCGCGAAGAAGGGCCGCGGACGCCCCAAAGGGCGGGCCGGCCGGGGCTGAGGAAGGACAGCCACCACGCCGACAATGACCGCATCGTCGTGATCCTGAGGTGGTCGAGGCCGGCGGCGCCGGCAGGATCGGCCGCACAACCTCACGTGCACGGGAGGTTTTTCGCGCCCGGCCCTACCCTGCCGTATGCGTGAGGTTAGCGCCGGGCATGCCTTCGCGCACCGCCGACCCCAGCACCCCCGCCCGGCCCTTGTGGTCGGCCGCCCCCGGCGCCACTCCGGGGCCGACCGCCGTGGGTGCGGGGGCCGCCGAAGCCGCGGTGCCCGAGCCCGAGCTGCTGCGCGTCGGGCAGATCGCCGAGCGCACCGGCAAGACCGTGCGGGCCCTGCGCTTCTACGAAGAGCTCGGGCTGCTGACCCCCGCCCAGCGCACCAAGGGCGGCTTTCGCGAGTACGACGAGAGCGCCCTGCTGCGCATCCAGTGGATCGACCGGCTGCAAGAGCTCGGGTTCTCGCTGCAAGACATCCGCGATTTTCTGTCCTCGCTGCGCGAGCTCGACTCGGGCCCCGCCGCGATGGATCAGCTCCGCATCTTCTACGCGCGCAAGCTGCTCGACACCCGCCAGCAGATCAGCCGCCTGCAGGCGCTCGAGGCCGAGCTCAAAGACAGCCTCAGCTACCTGGCGACCTGCCGGGCCTGCGCGCCCGAGACCCCCAAGTCCACCTGCCGCAGCTGCGGCGAGCAGGCCCACCGCGACGCCCCAGCCCCCCCGCTGGTGGCCGCCGTCCACGAGCCGGCCTGAGCCGCGCGCCGCACCCCGCCTCCTTCGCCTTTTGACCGCCGCACCGAGGTCCCTGATGCCCCGCGTCATGCCCATCTACTTCGACAACAACGCCACCACCCCCTGCGATCCGCGGGTGGTCGAGGCGATGATCCCCTACCTCGGCGAGCGTTTTGGCAACCCGGCCAGCCGCAACCACGCGTTCGGGTGGGAGGCGCAAGAGGCCGTCGAGGTCGCCCGTGAGCAGGTCGGGGCGCTCATCGGCGCCACCGCCAAAGAGATCGTGTTCACCAGCGGCGCGACCGAGTCGAACAACCTCGCCATCAAGGGCGCCGCGCTCTACTACGAGAAGAAGGGCAAGCACATCATCACGGTGGCGACCGAGCACAAGGCGGTGCTCGACTCCTGCCACGCGCTCGAGCGCGACGGCTTCGAGGTCAGCTACCTCGATGTGAAGGCCGACGGGCGCATCGATCTCGACGTGCTGGCCGCGGCCATCCGCCCCGACACCATCCTCGTCAGCGTGATGTTCGCCAACAACGAGATCGGCGTCATCCAGCCCGTCGCCGAGATCGGCGCGCTGTGCAAAGAGAAGGGCGTGCTCTTCCACTGCGACGCGGTGCAGGCGCTGGCCTACGTCCCGATCAACGTCGAGGCCCTGGGCATCGACCTGCTCAGCATCTCGGCCCACAAGATGTACGGCCCCAAGGGCATCGGCGCGCTGTACGTCCGCCGCGGCCGCCCGCGGGTGCGGCTGCAGGCCCTCATCGACGGCGGCGGTCACGAGCGCGGCCTGCGCTCGGGCACCCTGCCCACCCACCAGATCGTCGGCCTCGGCAAGGCCGCCGAGCTGTGCAAAGAGGCCATCGAGGGCGGCGAGGTCGAGAAGATCCGCGCGCTGCGCGACCGGCTCTGGACCGGCCTGCAGGCCGAGCTCGACGAGCTGTACCTCAACGGCTCGTGGGAGCACCGCCTGCCCAACAACCTCAACGTCAGCTTCGCCTACGTCGAGGGCGAGGCGATGATGATGGGCATCAAGCGCATCGCCTGCTCGTCGGGCTCGGCCTGCACCTCGGCCAGCCTCGAGCCCAGCTACGTCCTGCGGGCGCTGGGCGTCGACGTCGAGCTGGCCCACACCTCGATCCGCTTCGGCATCGGCCGGTTCAACACCGAGGCCGAGGTCGACGAGGCCCTGGCCATCATCGTCGAGAAGGTGAAGTTCCTTCGCGAGATGAGCCCGCTGTACGAGATGTTCAAAGACGGCATCGATCTCAAGTCCATCCAGTGGGAAGCGCACTGAGCCGCCCAGGCTGGCCCTCCGGTCGCTCCGGTCGCGGCGCCTGATCGCTGCTCCCCTCCCCTCCTCCCGTTGTTTTCCCTTCCTCCCCCTGCACCCCCCCGGAGGCACCGTGGCCTACTCCCAGAAGGTCGTTGACCACTACGAGAACCCCCAGAACGTGGGCAGCCTCGACAAGAACGACGAGAGCGTCGGCACCGGCCTCGTCGGCGCTCCGGCCTGCGGCGACGTCATGAAGCTGCAGCTCAAGATCAACGACGACGGCATCATCGAAGACGCCAAGTTCAAGACCTTTGGCTGCGGTTCGGCCATCGCCTCGAGCTCGCTGGTGACCACCATGGTCAAGGGCCAGCACATCGAAGAGGCCGAGCAGATCAAGAACGCCGACATCGCCCGTGAGCTGAGCCTGCCCCCGGTCAAGATCCACTGCTCGGTGCTCGCCGAGGACGCCATCAAGGCCGCCATCGCCGACTACCGCCGCAAGCGGGCCAGCCACGCCGAAGCGCAGTAGTCCCCGCCCGCCGCCGAGGAGCCCCCATGGCCATCACGATCAGCGAGGCCGCCGCCGACCGCGTGCGCACCCTCAAAAAGAAGCGCCAGACGCCAGACGCCATCCTGCGGGTCGGGGTGCGCGGCGGGGGCTGCTCGGGTCTGAGCTACCACGTCGATCTCGTCGAGGCGGCCGAGCCCAAAGACAAGGTCTTCGCCTTTGACGAGCTGGGCGTCACCATCGCGGTCGACCGCAAGTCCTACCTCTTCATCAACGGGTCTGAGCTCGACTTCGAGAAGACCATGGTGAAGACGGGCTTTGTGTTCCGCAACCCGCTCTCGAACCGCTCCTGCTCCTGCGGCGACTCGTTCACGCTCTGAGCGCCGCTGCGCAGCGCACGCGACCGCGCGGCGCGGCCCAGCGCGGCCCCCCGCGGCCGCGGACCGGAGGCCCCCGATGTCCCTGCCCCCCTGCCCGGCCTGCCACGAGGCGGTGGGAGGCCCGATCTGCGTCGGGTGCGGCCTGCTGCAGCCGGTCCCCGTGGCGCTCGACCCCTGGACCGCGCTCGGCCTGCGGCCCCGCTGGGCGCTCGAGCCCGCCGACATCGACCGCGCCTGGAAAGAGCGCAGCAAGCTGGTCCACCCCGACCGCTTCGTCGGCAAGGCGCCGGCGCTGCGCCGCGCCGCGCTCGGCTGGACCGCCGGGGTCAACGAGGCCCGCCGCGCGCTCAAAGCGCCGATGAGCCGCGGGCTCTGGCTGGCGATCGGCCAGGGCGCGCTGCCCGAGCGGGGCGGCCCGGTGATGGACCCCGACTTCCTCGACTGGGTCTTCACGATGCAGATGGCCCTCGACGACGACCCGGCAGAGGTCGCCGCCGCGGTGGCCGGGCGCCGCGCCGCGCTGGACACCGCCCTGCAGGCGCTGTTCTCGGCGTGGGAGCAGGCCGGCAGCCCCCCGCCCGGCCACCCCAGCCTCGCCGGGGCCCCCG
>JBJONS010000251.1:0-14114 GCA_046051725.1 Pseudomonadota bacterium
CCCCGGGGGTCTGGGGGCGGGGCCCGCCCCCAGCGCAAACCGAGCACTGGACGTCGCCGGGCGCACCAAGCCCAAAAGCCAGCCCCGCGCAGCGGCCAAGGCCCGCCCCCAGCGCCAACCGAGCAAAGGACGTCGTCGGGCGCACCAAGCCCAAAAGCCAGCCCCGCGCCGCGGCCAAGGCCTAGGCGCACGCAGACCCCAGCCCCGCGCAGCGGTCTAGGCCCCCCCAAGTCTGCCCTTTGCAAGAGGTCAGTAGATCTCCTCGCGCCACCCGCACAAAAAGTGCTACACCCCCGGAAAACCCCGCACCCCAAAGGCCCCCAAAAATGAAGACCCGCGCCGCCGTCGCCTGGCAAGCTGGACAGCCCCTGACCATCGAGACCATCGACCTCGAGGGCCCCCGCGCCGGCGAGGTGCTCGTCGAGGTCAAGGCCACCGGCATCTGCCACACCGACTGGTACACGCTGTCGGGCGCCGACCCCGAGGGCCGCTTCCCGGCCGTGCTCGGGCACGAGGGCGCGGGCGTGGTGCTCGAGGTGGGCGCGGGGGTCACCAGCCTCAAGCCCGGGGATCACGTGATCCCGCTGTACACGCCCGAGTGCCGCGAGTGCAAGTACTGCCTGTCGCGCAAGACCAACCTGTGCCAGAAGATCCGCTCGACCCAGGGCCAGGGCCTGATGCCCGACGGCACCAGCCGCATGTCGCTCAACGGCCAGCCCCTGCTGCACTACATGGGCACGAGCACGTTCAGCAACCACATCGTCGTGCCCGAGATCGCGCTGGCCAAGGTGCGCAACGACGCCCCCTTCGAGACCATCTGCTATATCGGCTGCGGCGTGACCACCGGCGTCGGCGCGGTGATCTTCTCGGCCAAGGTCGAGGCCGGCGCCAACGTGGCGGTCTTTGGCCTCGGCGGCATCGGCCTCAACGTGATCCAGGCCGCCAAGATGGTCGGCGCCGACAAGATCATCGGCGTCGACATCAACCCGGCCCGCGAGGCGCTCGGCCGGCAGTTCGGCATGACCCACTTCCTGAACCCCAGCGAGCTCGCCAAGCAGGGGACCAACGTGGTCGAGGCCATCGTCGCGCTGACCGACGGCGGCACCGACTACAGTTTTGAGTGCGTGGGCAACACCGCGACGATGCGCCAGGCGCTCGAGTGCGGCCACAAGGGCTGGGGCCGCAGCCTGATCATCGGGGTGGCCGGCGCCGGCCAAGAGATCAGCACCCGGCCCTTCCAGCTCGTCACCGGCCGCAAGTGGGAGGGCTCGGCCTTCGGCGGCGCCCGGGGCCGCACCGACGTGCCCAAGATCGTCGACTGGTACATGGAGGGCAAGATCAAGATCGACCAGCTCATCACGCACAAGCTCAGCCTCGAGCAGGTGAATGAGGGCTTTGGCCTGATGAAAGCGGGCGAGTCCATCCGCTCGGTCATCGTCTACTGAGCAGAGGTGCCCCCGTGTCCGACCCCGTGTCCTCCGCGTCCTCCGCGTCCTCCGCGCCCTCCGGCCCCGCGCCGGTGCCCTCGCTCGACGCCCGCTCGGCCTGTTTTGGCGGCGAGCAGCGCTTCTACACCCTGCCCTCGGCCGCGCTCGGCGGCCCGGCCCGCTTCGGCCTCTTCGACCCGCGGCCCGGCGACCCGCGGCCGCGGCCGCTGCTGGTCGCGCTGGCCGGCCTGACCTGCACCGAAGAGACCTTCGCGATCAAGGCCGGGGCCCAGCGGGCCTGCGCGGCGGCCGGGCTGATGCTGCTCACCCCCGACACGAGCCCGCGCGGCACCGGGGTGCCCGGCGCCGACGACTCGTGGGATCTGGGCCATGGGGCCGGATTTTACCTCGACGCCACCGAGGCGCCCTGGGCCGCGCGCTTTCAGATGCAGCGCTACCTGCTCACCGAGCTGCTGCCCGCGGTGGGCGCGCTGGGCGCCGATCTCGACCGGGTGGGCATCACCGGCCACAGCATGGGCGGGCACGGGGCCCTGACCTTGGCCCTGCGCCACCCGGGCCGCTTTCGCTCGGTCTCGGCCTTCGCGCCCATCTGCGCGCCCAGCCAATGCCCGTGGGGTGAGCAGGCTTTTGGCGCCTACCTCGGCGCCGACCGGGCGCGCTGGGCCGCGCATGACGCCACCGCGCTCATCGCCGCCGGCCGCCGCTGCCCGCCGCTGCTCGTCGATCAAGGCGAGGCCGACCAATTCCTCGAGGGCCAGCTGCACCCGCACCTGCTCGAGGCCGCCTGCGCCGCCGCCGGCCAGCCGCTGACCCTGCGCCGGCACCCCGGCTACGACCACGGCTACTGGTTCGTGCAGAGCGTGGTCGCCGACCACGTCGCACATCATTCTGTTCAGCTTGGCTGACACCGGCTTCGCTTGATTCGGCGTGCGCTTTCGACGCTTGGCCTCATCGCGTTGACGAGGCCGTTCTCGCTGTCAACTGGCTGTTTCACCACGGATGCCGGGGGCCGCCGGCCCCCAGACCCCCGGCCAAGGGGCCCCCGGGGCCCCTTGGATCCCCCGCCAAGGGGGGCCAGCGGGCAGGCTTCGCGCGGCGCATGGCCGCGCCGCGCGCCAGCCCGCAAAGGCCCCCCTTTGGAAACCCCCCAGGACGAGGCGCGACCCGATGCTGCTGTGGGCGATGAGGGGGCTCACCGCGGAGACCTCGGCTGTCGCAGGTGGGGCGAGGCACTTCGCCCGTGCGCGTTCGAGCAAAATCAGTGTCGGCCGGTATCAGCCCGCGGCCCGCGGGGCCCCCTGGGCGAAGCGCGGCCGCTGCTCGACGAAGGGGCCCATCCACAGCCCGTCGAGGCCGGCGGCCTGGTGGGCGCGCACCGCCTCGCTGGGCGAGCAGACGATCGGCTCCTCGTGCATGTTGAAGCTCGTGTTGATGAGCACCGCCGCGCCGGTCAGCGCGCCCACCCGGGTCAGCAGCTGGTGCAGGGGCGGGTCGTCGGCCGCGCGCAGCACCTGGGGCCGCGCGGTGCCGTCGACGTGCACCGCCGCTGGGCAGGCGGCCTTGAACGCCGGGGTCGCGTCGAGGCAGGTGGTCATAAACCGCGGGCAGTCGCCGACCCGGTCGAGGCCGCTGAACCAGCGGCCGGCGGCCTCGGCCCGCACGATCGGCGCAAACGGCATGAACTCGCTGCGCTGGAGCATCGCGTTGAGGCGCGCGGTCACCCCCAGGTCCCGCCCGAGCGCGAGCACGCTGCGGTGGCCGAGCGCCCGGGGCCCCCACTCCATCCGCCCGGCGAAGCGGCCGACCACGCCGCCGTTGCTGAGCAGCGCCGCGACCTGCTCGACATCGCCGGCGGCCCCGCTCGGCGCGGTGCGCGCCGCGGCGTCGACCGGCTCGATCTCGCCGCGCTTGAGGGCCTTGTAGAGGTCGCGCTCGCTGTAGCCGGGGCCCCAAAAGGCGTGCGGCAGGGCGCGCGGAGCGGCGTCGACGCTGCCCAGGGCCGCGCCCAAGGCGAGCCCACCGTCCCCCATGTGCGGGATCACCCAGACGCTGTCGAGCACGTCCAGCGCGCTGATCCGCTGGTTGAGGCGCACGTTGGCGAAGACCCCGCCGGCCAGGGCCACGCGGCGCAGGCCGGTGCGCAGGGCCCAGTAGCGGACAAAGCCGAGCACGGCGTCTTCGAGCACGCGCTGGGCGGCGGCGGCGACCTCTTCGCGGCTGTGCTGGCGCACCACCGCCCAGAAGGGGTCGGTCGGCCGGTCGGGCCGCAGGGCCGAGTCGCGCGAGAAGCCCGGGCCGACGAAGCTGACCCGCCGGGCGAAGTGGCGGACCAGGGCCGGCGGCGGCGCGGCCAGCGCGGCCAGGCCGGTGACCTTCCCCTCGTGGCGGCCGGCGATGAAGCCGAGCAGCTCAGTGATCCGGCTGTAGAAGGTGTTGACGCTGGCCAGGCCCGACTGGCGCCAGACCAGATCGAGCTGGCCGTCTTTTCCGACCGAGGCGGTGGCGGTGGTGCCGTCGCCCATCGCGTCGACGGTGAGCACGAGGCAGTGGTCGTGGGGCTGGGTGCGGTAGGCGCCCTCGGCGTGGGCGCGGTGGTGGTCCATCAGCTCGAGCTGGGCCTGGTCAAAAGGCCGCTGGCGCAGGCGCTGGCGCAGCAGGCGCTCGCTGAGGTCGAGCTCGAGGGTGAACATGCCCGTCTTGCGCAGAACGCTCTGGTAGACGATGTAGGCGTGCAGGGCCTCGGTGAACTGGCCGCGGGCCCGGGCGGCGTGGTGCAGGCCCGGCAGGGCCCGCAGCGCCGCCGAGGGCGTAAACCCGGTGCCGACGACCACCCGGTCGACCTCGCGGGCCGGCACGCCGCCGAGCTCAAGCGCCGCGTCGATCGCCCCCCAGGGGAAGGCCGCCGAGCCCTTCTGGCGGTCGATCCGCTCTTGGTTCACCGCGGCGACCAGCTGGCCGTCGACGAGCAGGGCGGCCCCGCTGTCGTGGTTGTCTGCGATCCCGAGCACGATCATGGCCGCCGCCCCCTCGCCAGCGGTCTATCTCCCCGCCCCGCGCCCAGCGCGGGCCACCGCCGCCATCCCGCGCCCGAGCAGGCCCGGGCTCAGCCGCCGGGCGAGGCCGAGCAGGTGGGCCTCGGCGAAGAGCGGGACATAGGGTCGCCCCTCGAGGATGGCCCGCAGGATGGCGTCAGCGACGACCTCAGGCCGCCGGCCCGGCCGGCCCATCAGCCGCCCGACCGCGCCGCCGAGCGGGCGCTCGCGGGTGCCCGGCGCGAGCCGCCCGTCCTCGAGGATGCGGGTCTGCACAAAGCCCGGGCAGACGAGGTGCACCTGCACGCCGCTGCCGTCGAGCTCGGCCTGCAGGCTCTGGCTGAGCGCCACCACGCCGGCCTTGCTCACCGCGTAGGGCGCCATGCCCGGGATGCCCCACAAGCCCGCCGCCGAGGCGAGGTTCACGATGTGGCCGCGCCCCGCCGCCCGCATGGCCGGGCCCAGGTGGTGCACGTGGTGAATGACGCCGTGCAGGTTCACCCCGAGCACCGCCCCCCAGTCGGCGAGGCTCGCGCCCAGGGCCGGCCCGGCGTGGGCGATGCCGGCGTTGTTCACGAGCACGTCGACCGGTCCGTCGGCGAGCAGGCGGGCGCAGAGCGCGCCGACCGCCGCCGCGTCGGCGACGTCGCAGCGGTGCGCCTCGACCTCGACCCCGCGGGCCCGCAGCAGCGCGGCCTGCGCGGCGAGGCGCTCGGGGCGCAGATCGGTGAGGATGACCGAGGCGCCGGCCTCTCCGAGCGCGGCGGCGGTCGCGGCGCCGATGCCGCTGCCCCCTCCGGTGATGAGGGCGCGCGCGCCCACCAGCGGCAACCTGCCGGCCATCTCCCCTCCCCGCGGCGGCTCGCGCCGCCCGCGCCGCAGGGGTAGCCGGAGCCGCCTCCCCGCGCCCACCGAGGACCCCGACCATGCCGCCGCGCCCGCCCGCCGCCCTGGCCGCGCGCCTCGGCCCGCCGCCCTGGGCCCGCGCGGCGCTCAGCCCGCGGACCGCGCGCTGGACCGGGCCGGCGGGGTCCCTGATCGAGCGCCGGCCCGACAGCCCACGCAAGGCCCACCAAGAGGCCGCGGCCCTGCGCGCCTGGGGGCCAGCGGCCCGCGGGCCCGCCCTGCTGCACGCCGATCCCGACGCGCTGTGGCTCGAAGACCTGCCCGGCCGGCCCGGCGCGGCGTCCGATGGCGCAGCCGTGCTGCGCGCGCTCGGGGCGGCCTGCGCCGGCCTCGACCGCGGCGCGTCCCCCGCCGACCCCCTGCCGCTGGACGCCGCCCTCGCCCAGCGGGCCGCCGCCCTGGCCGGCGCCCCTGGCGGGCTGCTGCGGGGCTGCGCGTGGGGCGCCTGGGCGGCCTGGGCCCGCTGGCCCCAGCACCGCGATCTGGCGCCGCGGAACTGGCTGGTCGCCGCGGATGGCGTCCGGCTGGTGGACTTCGAGCACGCGCGCGCGGACGCGCCGGGCACCGACGCGGCCCGGCTCTGGCTCGAGCTGCGCCTCGAGCTGGACGGGCCCGCCGCCGAGGCCGCGCTGCGCGCCTGGGACGCCGGGCGCCAGGCCGCGGGTGGGCCCGTGCTGCCGCCGGCAGAGCAGCTGCTGGACCTCTGTCGGCTGGCCACGGCGGCGACCCTGGCCTGGGCGGCGCGCCACGCCGACCCCACGTTCACGCGGCGGGGCGAGGCCTGGGCGGCGCTGCTGCGGGACGGCGAGGGCCCGCCGACGCTCGGGTCGGTCGCGGGCGCTCAGAGCGCCTGAACACCCACCGCCACGTCGATCTCAGGGCGGTCGGCGCAGGCCGAGCCGTCTTGGCACAGGGCCCACTGGCCCTTGCCGACGGCGAGGCGCACCGGCGCGCCGATCATCGGGCTGAGGTCCGAGGCGCCGCCGGGGCAGAGCTCGGCGCCGCCGTAGATGCTCTCTTCGCCGCCGCCGCGGGCGTAGCTGAGCATGCAGCCGCCGCGGCTGGGCTCGAGGCGCAGCAGCACCGGATCGGCGCCCTGGGCCAGGGCCGGGGGCAGGTCGCTGATCGTCATCGGGCGGCGCGCGGCGTCGGCCTCGCTCGGCGCGGCGGCCTCGCTGCGGTGCACGGCGTCGACCGCGCCCGCGCCGGGGCCGGCGCTCTGGTCATCACAGGCGACGCCAGCGGCGCAGAGCAACCACAGGGAGGCCATTTTCATCGAGGCAGAGAAGCGGGCGGCGATCATGGGAGCTCCGGGGGCCGAGGGACCTTGTCAGGATAGCGCAAGCGGCCCCCCGCGGAGCGGCCACGGTCGACCCAAGCCGCGGAATTTCGGCCGCCGGCGCCGCGCCGCGCTCAGAAGTGCTCAGAAGTGCAGCACCGCGCCGGGCCAGCCCAGCTCGACGCCGAGCACGACGCCCTCGGGCAGACCTTGGTCCAACAAAAACAGCGCCCGCAGGCCCACCCCGGCGAACGACACCCGCCCGTACACCCCGGGGCTGACCACGGCGGTGGTCGGCAGCACGGTCCAGGTGCCCTGCTCGGCGTCAAAGTCGGCGGTCCAGCCCTCGAGCGCCCAGACCCCGCCGCCCGCCTCGAGGCTCAGGTGCGTGAGGCCGCGGCCCACGCCCTGCCGCAGCCCGAGGCCGCCGCCGGCCGCGAGCCCGCGGCCCAGGCCTTGCTCGAGCGCGAGGCCGCGGGCGCCCGAGCTGAGCCGCAGCTCGCCGTGCAGGGCCACGTGATCGCGCAGCACCACGCCCAGGCGGCCCATCGTGCTCGTGGCCGTGTCGACCGCAAACGGGGTGGTCAGCGCGACCCCGAGCTCGACCTGCCCGCCGAGCGGCCCGAGGCGCACCTTGTCGCGGGGCAGCCCGTCGAGCAGGGCGTTGGGCACGAAGAAGGCGATGTTGTCGCCGCCGAGCTTGCGCGAGACCACCCCGAGCATGCGCCCCTCGGCGTCGACCACCGGGCCGCCCGAGTTGCCCGGGTTGAGGGCGGCGTCGGTCTGCACGAGCCGCGGCCCGACCGCGCTGATGATGCCCTCGGACACGCTCCACAAGAGCACGCCGTCCATCGGCGCGCTGCGCTGGGCGGCGGGGGCGTAGGGGTGGCCGAGGCCGTAGACCCGCTCGCCGCGCTGGGCCGGGCCCCGGCGCAGGGGCAGCGGCGCGACCTTGCCGGCGAGCTCTGGCACGACGATCAGCGCGAGATCTTCGCGCGGATCGGCGGCGATGGTCCGTCCGACGTGCTCGGAGCCGTCGCGCAGGCGCACGCGGGGCCGCTGCCCGCCCGACACGCAGTGGTAGGCGGTGGCGATCGTCCCCTGCGCGTCGATCACCGCGCCCGAGCACCAGCCGGGCCCCGTCACCAGCAGCACCACGCTGTCGAGCCAGCGCTCGACCGGCGGGACGACCGGGGGCGCCTCGTCGGCCGGAGCGGCGGCTGGGGCGGTGGTCGGGGGCTGGGCCGCGAGCTCGGGCGCGGCGCCCGGGGCCTCGACCGGCGCGTCGACCGGCACAGGGGCAGGCTGCGCCGCCGGCGGGAGCTCGTCGGCAGCCGCGCCCGCGGAGGGCAGCAGCAGGCCAGCGGCGAGGAGGAGCGGGTGGACCCGGCGCCGCAGCGGCCGGCGTGGGGGTCGGGGCACCAGCACCTCCGCGGTGGGCGGAGGTTATCCCGCTGGACGCCGCGCCCCGCGCGCCGCCCGAGCCGACCCATGCACCAGCACCTCCGCCCGCGCCTGCTCCTCCTCTCCCTCGCGCTGGGCCTGCCCGCCTGCGACCCGCCGGCCGACGAGCGCCTCGCCGCGCCGCCCGCCCCGGCGACCGAGGCCCCTCCTCCCGCCGAGGCCGACGCCGCCCAGCTCGAGCTTCCGCCCCCGCCGGCCGCGGCTCCCGCGGGCCTGCCTGCAGGCGCGCCTGACCGGATCTTGGCCCGGCACCTCCTCATCACCTACGACGGCGCGCTCGGGGCCCCGGCGACCCAGCGCCGCACCCAGGCCGAGGCGCAGGCCAAGGCCAACGACCTGCACCAGAAGCTGGTCGCGGGCGCTGACTTCGCGGGCCTGGCCAAGGCCTCGTCCGACGACGGCAGCGGGCCCAAGGGCGGCGCGCTCGGGGTGGTGACGCCGGGCATGATGACGCCGGCCTTCGAGCAAGCGGCCTTCGCCCTCGCCGAGGGCCAGCTCAGCGGCGTGGTCGAGACGCCGTTTGGCTACCACATCATCCGCCGCGATCCGCTGGTCGAGGTGCAGCTGAGCCAGGTGCTCGTCCAGTGGGCCGGCCTGCCCCGCAGCAGCGCCAAGCGCAGCAAAGACGAGGCCCGGGCCCAGGCCGAGCAGGCCCGCGCGCGCCTCGCCGCGGGAGAGCCCGTCGCGGCGGTGGTCACCGCCCTCTCTGACGGCCCGATGAAAGAGCGGGGCGGCGACCTCGGCCACTTCCAGAAGGGCACGCTGCAGCCGGCGCTCGAGGGCCCGGCCTTCGCGCTGCCCGTCGGCGGGGTCTCGGCGGTGGTCGAGACCGCCCACGGCTTCCACGTGCTGGTCCGCACCCGCTGAGGCGGCGCGCCGACCCGCCCGGGACGACCGGCTAGAGCGCCGCCTCGATGGCCGCGCGGATGGCCGTGTCTTCGGCCGGCGTGACCTGGTCGACCAGCACGCGCATGTCGCGGCCGACGATCATGATGCGCGGGTAGGTGTTGTCGGGCACGATCTGGTAGGACCAGCCCTCGTCGTCGGCGAGCACGGGCGCGGTGATGCCGAACTGGTCGGCCCAGGCGTTCAGGTCGGCGTTGTCGGGGATCTCACCGGCCTGATCTTGCGGCAGCAGGGTCAAGTACATGAAGCCCTGGTCGCGGTAGTCGGCCCAGGTGGCGTCGACCTCGGCGGCGAGGCCGCGGCAGGGTCCGCACCACATGGTCGAGACGTCGATGGCGACGACCATGCCGTACCACTGCCAGGTCGCGGTCTCTTCGCCGTGCTGGTCGAGCAGGCGCAGGTCGGGCAGCACCTGCCCCACGCCGAAGCCCTCGCCCTCGAGCTCGGCCGGCGGCGGCGCGCCCTTGTCCCACCCGTTCTCGGGCGCCACCCAGTCCGAGCCGGACCCGACCTCGGGGAGGTCGCCGTCCTCGCTGTAGAGCCGCGGCGGCGCGCAGGCGGCGAGGAGAGAGAGCGGAGCGATCAGGGCGAGGCGGCGGGGCATGTGACCTCCGGCGGAGAGGGGCATCCGCGCGGAGTGTAGCCCAGCCCCGGGCCCAGCGGCGCGGTAGCCGGTCGGAGGCAACGGGCTACACCCCGCCGGCCCTGGTCGCAGGCCCGGCCGCACCCCTCTTTCCCCAGAGCGCCCATGTCCGAGACCCCTCCCCTGCGCCGAGACCAGCTCATCGAGAGCTACGCCCGCTACGGCGCCCCAGAAGACCGCTGGCTCGTCGGGGGAGAATTCGAGCGGGCCGTGGTGCGCCCCGACGGCGCGCCGATCGCCTACGACGACGACGACGGCATCCGCTGGATCCTGCAGCAGCTCGCCGCGGGCGACCCGGGCTGGGCCCCCTACGAAGAGAGCGGCCACCTGATCGCCCTGCTGCGCAAGAACGGCGCCAGCATCACGCTCGAGCCCGGCGGGCAGGTCGAGCTGAGCGGGGCGCCGCACCGGGCCTTGGCCGACCTCGCCGCAGAGGTGCGCGAGAACCGCGACCGGCTGCTGGCCCTCTCGGCGGGCAAGGCCCACCGGTGGATCGCCGCCGGCCTCACCCCCTACGCGCCGATCGAGTCGGTGCACTGGATGCCCAAGGGCCGCTACCGCGTGATGCGCGAGTACCTGCCCCAGTACGGTGATCTCGCGCACGCGATGATGAAGGGCACCTGCTCGGTGCAGGCCAACTTCGACTACGCCGACGAGGCCGACTGCGCCGACAAGGTGCGCCTCTGCGCGGGCATCGCCCCGCTCACCACGGCCATCTTCTCCAACTCGCCGCTGCTGGCCGGCCAAGACACGGGCTTCCTCAGCTACCGCGGCCACATCTGGACCCGCACCGACCCGGCCCGCACCGGCTTCCCCCCGGGCCTGCGCGACGACTACAGCCACGAGCGGTGGGTCGACTACCTGCTTGATGTGCCCATGATGTTCTACAAAAAGGGCAGCGACTGGGCGCCGGCCCACGGCGCGACCTTCCGCACCTTCATGGACCAGGGCATCGACGGGCAGCGGGCGGGCTGGTCGGACTGGGAGCTGCACCAGACCAGCGTCTTCCCCGAGGTCCGGGTCAAGCGCACCATCGAGGTGCGGGGTGCGGACTGCGTCGACATTGACCTGTCCATCGCGTTCTGCGCCTTCTTCACCGGCCTGCTCTACGACCGCGCCGCGCTCGACCAGGGCATCGCCCTGGCCGCCGCGCTCGGCGCCGCCGGCACCCGCGAGGGCCGCTTCGACGCCGCCTGCCGCGCGGGCCTGGCCGGCGAGGTCGGCGGCCGCACCCTCGGCGCGTGGTCGAAGGACCTGATGGCCATCGCGGTGGACGGCCTCAGCCGGTGGAGCCCCGTCGACCTGCCCCTGCTCGACCCGCTCCGCGCGCGCGTCGAGGCCGAGCGCAGCCCGGGCGTCGACCTGCTCGAGGCGTGGCGGCGCGACCCCTCCCCGGCCCACGTGCTGGCGGCCTGCGCCTACTGAGGGCGGCCCGGACCCCGCGCCGCCGCAGCCGCACCTTGCCGTCAAGGCCGCGCGCCCCCATCCGAAGCGGGCGCCGGAGGACGGGATGGCCCTCAAGCTGATGCTCGCCGGGATGAGCGAGGCCGACGCGCGCAGCTTGCGCCAAGCGGTCGCCGACATCGCGCACGACGCCGGGTACTTGCGCGACTGGACCCAGCTCGAGGCGGCCTGCAAACAGGCGCGCCCCGACGTGGTCGCGATCGACATCGACCAGCGCCCGGGCCAGGTCATCGCCCTGGTCAAGCGGGCCCGGGCGATGGCGCCGGGCATCGCCTTCTTGGCGGTGTCGGCCGAGGCGCCGGGCGCCGCGCTGGTCCGCGAGCTCACCGAGGCCGGGATGAGCGATCTGGTGCTGCTGAGCGAGGGGCCGGGCGACCTGCGCCGGGCGGTGCGCGCCGCCTCGACCCGAGAGCGGGCGCCCACGCTGGACGGCGAGGTCATCGCGATGCTCGGCGCGAAGGGGGGCGTCGGCACGACCCTGGTCGCCGCCAACCTCGCCGGCGAGCTGGCGGCCCGCCAGCCCGACCGCAAGGTCATCCTGGTCGATCTGCACGTCTTTTTGGGCGACGTGGCGACCATGCTCGACGTGGCCCCCCGGCCCAGCGTGCTCTGGTTCTTGCAGCGGGGGGCCGTCGCCGACCCGCGCAACTGGTCCGAGGCCCCGCCGATCCACGCCGCGGGCTTCCGGGTGCTCGGCCTCGACGGCGACGTGGCGACGGTCGACCCGGTCAGCGCCGAACAGGTGGTCTTCCTCTGCGCCAAGCTGCGCGACCGCTACCACACGGTCATCCTCGACCTGGGCAGCGACATCAACGAGGTGACCCTGGCGGCCTGCAGCGTGGCCCAGCAGCGGGTGATGGTCCTCACCGACGAGCACGCGGCCCGCACCGGGGCGATCCGCCGCCGCGACGCGATGCGGGCCTTGGACCTCGGCCCCGCACCGACGCGGGTGATCCTCAACCGCGCCCAAGACTGGGGCCCCGCCGCGCAAGAGCGCGTTGAGAAGGCTGTGGGGATGCCCGTCCTCGGCGGCGTCACCAACGCCTGGCAGGACATGCAGCTGGCCATGGAGCGGGGCCAGGTGCTGCGCCAGTGCGCGCCCAAGTCCGCCGCCGCCCGCGACCTGGGGCGCATCGCCGACACGCTCGGCGGGGTCGCCGCCGACGATGATCGACAGAAGCGGAACTTTTTCAACTTCTTCCGCTGATGCTCGACAGGGGGGCCCCAGAGCGCGGGCCGGCGGCGGCCGGTTAGCCCTCCCACCCTGGAGCCGCCGTGTCGATGCACCCCACCGCCCTCATCGACCCGCGCGCCGTGCTCGCCGATGACGTCGAGGTCGGCCCGTGGGCGCAGATCGGCCCCGGGGCCGTGATCGGCAGCGGGTCCCGCATCGGCGCCGGCGCGGTCATCGAGGCCGGGGTCGTCCTGGCCGACTGCGTCGAGGTGGGCCACCACAGCGTCATCCACAGCGGGGTGCGCCTGGGCGAAGGCTGCCAGCTCTTCGCGCACGTCGTGCTCGGCGCCGCCCCCCAGGACCGCAAGTTCGCCGGCGAGGCCAGCCGCCTCGAGGTCGGCCCGCGCACCGTCTTCCGCGAGTTCAGCACCGCGCACCGGGGCACCGGCGCCGGCGGCCTGACCCGGGTGGGCGCGGGCTGCTTGTTCATGATCGGCAGCCACGTCGCCCACGACTGCGTCGTCGAAGACAACGTGGTGATGGCCAACCACGTCGCGCTGGCCGGGCATGTGCACGTGGGCGCCGGCGCGGTGCTCGGCGGGCTCTGCGCGGTGCACCAGCACTGCCGGGTCGGGCGCCTCGCGATGATCGGCGGCGGGGCGATGGTCGCCGCCGACGTGCCGCCCTTCTCGCTCGCCCAAGGGGATCGGGCGCGGCTGCTCGGCCTCAACCAGGTGGGGCTGCAGCGGGCGGGCTGGTCACCGCCGGTGATCGCGGACCTGGCCGCCGCGTGGCGCGCGGTCTACGCCCTGCCCCGGCGCGACGAAGACAGCCTGATGGACGCGTTCTCCACCGTGCCTGAGCTCGACGAGCTGCTCGCGTTCCGCCGCAGCGGCGCGCGGGGCCTCTGCCGGATCGGCGGCGCCCCGGGCGCGGCCCCATGAGCGGCGGCCCGCACTGGTGGGGGCGCTTCCATGTGCCGCTGCACGGCGCCGCGCGCTGGCAGATCGGCCCGCTGCACCTCGTCGTGCGCCGCCAGCCCTGGGCCTGGAGCTTCTCGACCCACGCGGCCGGCCCGTGGGACGCCGACCACCTCGAGGTGGCGACCCCCCTGGACCCGCAGACGCCCGATCCGCAGGGCAGCACCGTCTCTCGCTTCAGCTTCGGCGAGACCCTCGACCCGCTCGAGCTGGAGCCCCGCCTGCCCGACCGCACGGTGGTCGCGAGCCCCGCCGCCCAGATGGGGGTGATGCCGGGCGAGGATTGCCGGGCCTTCGTCTCGGTGCCGCTGTGGGTCTGCCTGCGGGTCGGCACCGACCGCAAGCCAGCGATGGAGCTGCCGATCAAGCGCCCGCCCGACACCTGGCTCGGTCCCTCGCCGATGCACGGCCAGCTCTGCTACGGCAGCCGGGCCCCCCTGCAGCTCGAGGTCGACCGGCTGCCGCACCACCCGCACCGGGCCATCGTGCCGCTGCGCCTGCGCAACGAGGGCCTCGGCACCTTCCGGCTCGAGCGCATCCGCATGCCGGTGCCGCAGCTCCCGCTGCTGCTGGCCGCCGACGGCCGGCTCTGGACCCCGCCGGTGGCCGTCAACATCGAGCGCAGCGGGGCGGTGGCGGTGGAGCTGAGCGCGGCCCCGCCGATCGAGGCGGGCCCCTGCGCGGCCCTGAGCCCGGCCCGGGAAGAGGGCCGCGGGCTCGGCCGCGTGATGCACTCGCTCGTGGCGATGTTCGGCCGCTGAGGCCGGGGGAGGTTCGATGGCCAAGCGCCGCGTCGCCGAGCAGCAGGCGGAGCCCTG
>JBJONS010000252.1:0-3150 GCA_046051725.1 Pseudomonadota bacterium
TTGTCCTACTACGCGGCCGCGTTTTATCGCTCCGGCGATCTGGTCGAAGGCGCGCGCCAGCGCCACTTCCACAGGGCGGGCGCCGCTGCCCGGGTCTGCGTGCGGGTGCGCAGCAGCAGCCCGTGGACGGGCGCCCTCCGCCCCGGCGCCGAGCTGCACGGCCTGCTGCGCTTCTCGTCGGTCTTCGGCGCGCAGGACGACCACTGGACCGCGCCCGACGGCCCCCTGCCCGTGCTGGGGGCCGCGCTGAAGCTGCCGATCTACCGCGCGCCCTCGCTCAACTTGCTGCTGCTGCAGGCCCCAGACGGCGCCGTGCGCACCCTAGACCAAGCCCTCGGTGTGCCCCTTGCCACCGCCCTCCCCTCGGCTTCAGCCGCGGCGAACCTGAGCGCCCCTCAGCGCTTCGCGGCGGCAGAGAACGAGGCGCGCTCGGCCGCGGCCCTGCGGGCGATCGACGCGCCGGCGGCCCAGCGCCCGACCCGCCTGAGCGTCGAGCGCTGGTGCGCCCTGCACCCCAGCGGCGCGCGCAGCCCGGGCGCCCCCGCGCCCTGGGCCCTGCGCCTGCGCCTGCGGCCCGACGCGCTGCGCCGCCTGCGGGCCTCGACCGCCGCCGACCTGCGCGAGCGGCTGTGGCAGACCTCCTGGCGCGCGCGCCTCGAGGCCACAACGGCCTGGGCGACGCTGGACTGGTGCGCCGACGGCGGGCCGTGGAAGCCGCTCGCCGACATCGCGCTGCAGACCCGCTTCTTGGTCAGCCCGGTGATCAGCGAGCAGCTTCACTTCCAGCACCTCGTGGGTGAACAGTGAGCGAAGACAACGTCCTGGTCAGGGTCCTGGGCCCCGACCGCAAGCCCTGGGCTGGCCGCCCCTTGCGGGTCGAGCTGCACCGGCCGCTGGTCAAGCCGGCGGTCTTCCCGACCACCACCGGCGAGGTCGCGGTCCCGCGGCGCCTGGTCAGCGACGACCTGCGCGAGGCCGGCACCGACGCCGCCGGGCGGGCGCGGCACGCCCTGCCGCACGCGGCGCGGGCCTACGTGCACGCGGCGGTGCGATCCCCCAGCGACGTCGACGCCCGCAGCCCGCACAGCCGTGAAGGGCAGACCGCCGCCGAGGGCCTGCCCGAAGGCTTTGAGTCCTCTGCCCACGCTTTTGTCGACAAGTGGCACGGGGGCGGAGACGGCGCCCTCGCCGCGCACCCGGCCCGCACCCGGTGGTGGATCGAGGTCTGGGAGGACCTGCCCGGCGGGCGCAAGCTGGCCCACGCCGACCTGATCGCGCCCAAGCGCGGCCTGCCCCCGCGGCAGACCCAGGGCGGCCGGCGCCGCGGCGGACCAGACAGCCGCCTGGTGCGCCTGGCCCGCCTGCGCCCGCGCGGCGGCGGAGGCGGCGCCACCGGGACCGGCGCGCAGCCGGCCCCGCAGGCCGGCGCCACCGCCGACGCCCTGGTCGTGGTGGCCTCGGCGGACGCCTACTGGTCGTTTCGGTTCGAGGGCGTGCGCCGGGCGCCGATCGGCCCGCTCGACCGCATGGTGCACCGCTCGGCCGACACGGGCATCCTCGACGGCAGCCCCGCTGCCGCGCGCGCCCCAGGCTGGCGGCTCGCTTTTGGCCTGGCCACCGCCCGCGGCGCGCAGCTCGCCCGGCCGGTCACCCTCAGCCGCTGTGGGCTGGTGCAGGCGGGCCGTGACCAGCTGCTCTCGCTGCTGACCGGTCCGCCCTCGGCCGACGGCAGCTGGCTGCCCGCCATCTTGGATTGGGCAAACGCCGTCGGCGGTCCCACCCAAGAGGAGCAAATCTTCGGGGAGTTCCTGCCGCGGGTGCAGCAGCTCGCGCGGGCCCAGCCGGCCCCGCCGGTCACGGTGGAGGACATCACCGCGGCGGCCACCCGCTCCTGGTCCGCCCGCGGCGTGCTGCCCGCCACCGCCGGGGACCCGAGCGACGCCGCCTTGGTCGACCGCCTGATCAACGGCATGAGCCCGCACGGCCTCGCCCGGGGCGCCGATCCGGCCACCGGCGCCGACCGCTGGATCTGGGTCCGCACTTTTGACCGCGGCCCCGACGCCCCGCCCGCCAACTACGTCCAGCCCGACGTGCGCGTCATCCTCGTGCCCGCCGCCGCGACGCCGACCAAGCCCTGGCGCACCGCCGGCCTGCCCACGCTGCAGGCCATCGCCCTGCGCTACCCCGGCGGCGCATGGCAAACCGTCCAGCCCAGCGGGGCGGCCGCCGGCGCTGCCGACCTCGACCCGTGGAGCCACGCCAAGCGCTGCGTGCGCCAGGCCCTGCTGGTCAGCGGCCAGATCGACTGGCACGTGGCCCGCTGCCACTTCGCCACCGAGCTGCTGCTCGTCGCGATGCGCCAAGAGCTGCGGCCCGAGGAGCCCCTGCACCAGGCCCTCTGGCCCTTCCTGCGCAGCGCGGACGAGATCAACGAGTTCGGCGAAGAGCTGCTCTTCTCACCCCTCGGCCTGCTCGGCCAGGCCACCGGCCTCGCCTACAGCGCGGTGGACGCACGGGTGCGCGCACACCTCGCCGCCGCGCTCACCGCCGCGCCCGCGCCCCGCAAGCCCCTCTGCCCCGAGGACCGCTTCGCGCTGTGGGCCAAGCTCACCCGCGCCGCGACCCACCGCTGGGCCCAATACAGCCTGCCAGACAGCGTCCTGACCAACGAGACGCGGCGCAGGCTGGCCGCGGCCGTCACCAGCGGCCTGCCGACCGCGGCGGGGACGGGCCCCGCCTGGCGCGGCGGATCGGCGCCCGGCGCGCTCGAGAAGGGTGAGCGCTGGCTCGACCGGGCCTGCGCCCCGACGCCCAAGGCCCTGCCCGCCGACGCCGAGGGCTGGCGCAGGCTGCTGGTCCACGCGGTGTGGTCGGCCACCTTCTTGCACTCGTGGGTCGGCCGGGCCCAGTGGACCGACGGCGGCAGCCCCCTGCTGGCACCCCTGGGCACCCGCTGGACCGGCGCGCCCGCCGCGTCGGGCACCGCAGAGTGGGCGAGCGGCGGCCCCCTGCCCGCGCACGCGGGCCTGCAGTGCGCGCTGGCCGAGGTGCTGGTGGCGCCCCGCTGGGGCATGTTGGCCGACGGCGAGACCACCGATCAGGGCGGTCATCCGGTGGAGTACGAGGCGCTGCGGGCGCAGATCCAGGCCG
>JBJONS010000253.1:0-6308 GCA_046051725.1 Pseudomonadota bacterium
GTCAATCTCGGCGGGCAGACCCACGAGCACCAGGCCCGGCGCGCGGGCGGCGCGGGCGGCGGCGAGCGCGGGGCGCAGGCCGGCGGCCCGGCGCAGGGCGGCGGCCAGCGCGGCGGGCGGGGCCCGGCCCACGAGCAGCCCGGCCCCCTCGGCGGCGAGCAGGGCGTCGCGCCAGGGCGGCGGCAGCGGCAGCGGCTCGGCCAGCTCGTCCATCGCCCCGCAGGCCGGGCAGGACCACATCCAGCTGCGCACCGGGCCGGCGTCCTCGGCGAGGCAGCGGGCCAGGCGGTCGAGCGGGCCGCCGCAGACCGCGCAGGCGGCCGGCCTCATGTCTCCTCCGGCGAGAACAGCGGCCCCGCGGCCCCTCCGGCGGAGAGGCGCAGCAGGTCGTCGGCCACCTGGGCCCAGCCGCGGCGGGCCGGCGGCACCTTCACGCCGATCCACCGCTGGGCCAGCGCGTGCAGGCCGCCCACATCGGCCGCGGGCGCCACCCCGCCGGCGCCGTCGACGAGCAGGGCGGCGTCGCCTACGTCGCTCGCGACGATCGGCACGCCCTGGCTGCGGTAGTCGAGCAGCTTGAGCGCGCAGAAGCCCTCGTGGGTGCCAGGCAGGGTCGGGGCCACCGCGAGGTCCAGCGCGGCGATGAAGTCGGCGAGGGCCTGGCCCCAGAGGTAGCCGGCGGCCTGCACGCCGGGCGGCAGCGCTCCGGCGCCGGCGGCGACCGCGCGGCCGCCGACCGCCGCGGCGAGCGCCGGCAGCCGCTCCACCCCGTGCCAGGGGCGCATGCTCCCGACGAAGCCGACGAGCGGCACGCTGTCCTCGACGCCGAGCGCCGCCCTCCCCCGGGCCCGGTCGCCCGGCGGCAGGTCGGTGCCGTTGGGCAGCCAGCGCACGGCGCGGCAGCCCACCTCCTCGCGCAGCCAGCGGCACAGCGCGTGGCTCGGGGCGACGACCAGCGGCGCGGCCCGCAGCACGCGCTGCTCCCACCGGCGGGCCTCGGGCGGATCGCGCAGCTCTTCATAGGCGCCGCGCTCGATCACGGCCGGCGCGTTGACCTCGAGCACCCAGGGCACCCCGAGGCGGTCGCTGAGCTGCAGCCCGGCGTCGCTGTAGAGGCTGTGGCGCTCGACCACGAGGCCCGGGCGCCAGGGCCGGGTCGGGTGCAGGGCGTCCTCGAGCGCGGCGCGGGCGACCCGCCGGGCGGCCAGCACCTCGCGGTAGCGCCGCCAGCGCAGCAGGGGGCCGGGCCAGGGCGGCAGGCCCACGCAGCGGGCGGGCGTGGGCGGCCCGAAGCTGCCGCGGTGATCGGCCTGCTGCACGGCGTAGAGGCGGGTGTCGGCGCGGGCGCCCAGGGCGGCGGCGAGGCCGCGCACGTGGGCCGAGGCCCCCGACGGACCTTGGACCGGCACGCCGGGAGCGCCGACCAGCAGGGCGATCCGGGCGGGCGCGGGCTGGGCATGGACGCCTGCGCGCGCGCCCCCCGGGCCCATTCAGACCGCGGCCGCCGCGGCGAAGGCGCGCTCGAGGTCGAGGCGCAGGTCGGCCTCTTCTTCGATGCCCACGCTCAGGCGGATGAGCCCATCGTCGAGGCCGATGGCCGCGCGCACCTCGGCGGGGATGCTCGCGTGGGTCATGATCGCCGGCAGCTCGATGAGGCTCTCGACCCCGCCCAGGCTCTCGGCCAGGGTGAACAGGCGGGTGGCCTTCACGAAGCGGGTGGCGGCCTCGAGGTCACCCTTGAGCACGAAGCTGACCATGCCGCCGAAGCCCGGGTAGTGCACCCGCGCGACGTCTTCGCGGGCCTGGAGCCAGGCGACGATGCTGCGGGCGCTCTGCTGGTGGCGCTCCATGCGCACGTGCAGGGTCTTGAGGCCGCGCAGCACGAGGAAGCAGTCCATCGGGCCGGGCACCGCGCCGACCGCGTTCTGCAGGAAGGCGTAGCGGGCCGCCAGGGCGTCGTCGCTGGTCAAAATGACGCCGCCGATGACGTCGCTGTGGCCGTTGAGGTACTTGGTGGTGCTGTGGACCACCACGTCGGCCCCGAGCTCGAGCGGGCGCTGAAAAACGGGCGTGGCGAAGGTGTTGTCGACCACCACCATGGCGCCGACCGCGTGCGCCTTCTGGGCGATGGCGGCGATGTCGCTGGTCTTGAGCAGGGGGTTGGTCGGCGACTCGAGCCAGACCAGCGCGGTGCCCTCGGGCACCACGAGGTCGGGGTTGGTCGTGTCGACGAAGGTGAACTGCAGGCCGAAGCGGCTCCACTCCTTCGTGAACAGGCGGTAGGTGCCGCCATAGACGTCGTCCCCGCACAGCACCTTGGCGCCGGTCGGCAGGGCCCGGATCACCGTGTCGATGGCCGCCAGCCCGCTGCTGAAGCACAGGCCGTGGGTGGCGCCCTCCAGCGCGGCCAGGGCGGCCTGCAGCGCGCTGCGGGTCGGGTTGTGGGTGCGGCTGTACTCCCAGGGCCAGGCGCCCGGGTGCGGCTGGGCGTAGGTGCTGGTCTGGAAGATCGGCGTCATCACCGCGCCGGTGACCGACTCGGGCGGCTGGCCGGCGTGGATGGCGCGGGTGCCGACCCCCCAGGAGGGGTCGAGGTGCGCGGCGGGACCGCCGCCGCTCGGGGGCTGTGCAGACACGGGGAGCTCCAGCGGTCAGGCGCGGCGCGCGTTGGCCTTCGAGATGTAGTCGATGAGGTCGATGCGGGTGATGATGTCGACCGGCGCGTTCTTCTCGTCGAGCACCACCGCGACCTTGAAGCGGCGGAAGAGCTCGGTGAGCACGGTCACCTCGGTGTCCTCGTCGACGGTGCAGTAGGAGGCGTCGACCAGCTCGCCCACCGGCACGTCGGCCGGGCCGCCCTCGAGGGCGCGCTCGAGCAGGCGCTTCTCGAAGAGCACGCCCATGAGCTTGCCGTCGCTGACCACCGGCACCTGGCTGATGCCGTGCAGCTTGAGCACGCCCACCGCCTCGGCGACCTTGGCGTCGGCCCGCACGACGACGAGCTTGCGGCCCTTGCGCTCTTCGATCATCTCGCCGACATGGCCCAGCGAGGTCTCGGGCTCGAGGAAGCCGTTCTCGCGCATCCAGGCGTCGTTGAAGATCTTGGACATGTAGCGGGTGGCGCTGTCGGGCAGCAGCACGACCGCCCGCAGGCCGGCCTTGTCGTGGCGCCGCAGGTACTTGATCGCGCCGGCCGCCGCCGCGCCGCAGGAGCCGCCGACGTAGAGGCCCTCTTCGCGGACGAGCCGGCGGGTCATCTGGAAGCACTCTTTGTCATTGACGCGCACCACGTCATCCACGTACTGGAAGTCCATGGTGCTCGGGAGGAAGTCCTCGCCGATGCCCTCGAGCACGTAGGTGTGGGGCTGGGTCAGCTGACCGGTGTGGAAGAAGTCGTAGTAGAGCGAGCCGACCGGGTCGACGCCGACGATCTGGATCTTCGGGTTCTGCTCTTTGAGGTAGCGCCCGATGCCCGAGATGGTGCCGCCGGTGCCCATACCGGCGATGAAGACGTCGATCTCACCGGCGAGCTGGCGCCACAGCTCGGGGCCCGTCGTGAGGTAGTGCGTCTCGGGGTTGTCTTGGTTGTGGTACTGGTTGGCGTAGAAGCAGTTGGGCGTCTCGGCCACCAGCCGCTTGGCGGTGCTGTAGTAGGACCGCGGATCTTCCGCTTCGACGTTGGTCGGGGTGATCACGACCTGGGCACCCCAAGCCCGCAGGGCCGCCCGCTTCTCTTCGCTCTGCTTGTCGGGCATGACGAAGATGGTCTTGTAGCCCTTGAGGGCGGCGACCATGGCGAGGCCCGCGCCGGTGTTGCCGCTGGTCGCCTCGATGATGGTGGCGCCGGGCTTGAGCTCGCCGCGCTTCTCGGCCTGCTCGATGATGTGGAGCGCGATGCGGTCTTTGACCGAGCCGGCGGGGTTGTAGGCCTCGACCTTGGCGTAGAGGGTGGCCTCGAGGCCCTTGGTCACGCGGTGCAGCTGCACCAGGGGCGTGTCGCCCACGACATCGAGGATGCTCGAGAACACCCGGTGGTAGCGCGGGTCGACCGAGGGAGCCGGGGCGCCAGGGGCCGGCGGGGTCGCGTGGGGCGGGACGGGCGGGAGCTTGGTGCCAGGCACAGGTCGGACCCTCGGTCAGGGGAAAAGGGACGGCCGGCTATCCGGTCGCCCCCGGCAGGGCCAAGGCGACGCGCCGCGGCCCCGTCCGCCGGTGGAGGCGCCGTGTTATGGCGCGCCCGCTCCAGGGTGGGGCCCGCACACGACCGTAAGGAGCGCCCGCCGTGGATGACTCTCGGGACCGCATCGTCCGCAAGGGCGACTACATCTATGGGTCGTTCTTCAAGCCCGAGGTCGTCGACGGCTACATCAACGGGGTGAACCCGGGCGACCGGGCCGATGTGCTCGGGCGCTTCCCCTTCTCTGAGACCAGCGCCGACGAGGCGGTTGAGCAGGCGCGGGCCGGTGCCCGCAGCTGGCGCCGGGTCAGCCTGCCCGAGCGGGCGGCGGCGGTCCGGCGCTTCCGCGACAACCTCGCCCGCTTCCAAGAGCGCCTCGCGCGGCTGATCACCCGCGAGGTCGGCAAGCCCCTGTGGGAGTCGCGCCAAGAGGTGCAGGCGGCCGTCCGCGCCCTCGACCAGTACCTCGACGAGGGGCTGGCCCTGCTCGCGCCGCGGATCATCGAAGACATCGGCGCGCGCAGCGACTTCCTCCCCCGCGGCGTGGTCTGCATCCTCTCGTCCTACAACTTCCCCCTGCTGCTGCCGGCGACCAACGCGGCGGCGGCAATCCTCGCCGGCAACGCGGTGGTGACCAAGGCGAGCAAGTTCACCCCGGGCGTCGGCCAAGCGGTGGCCGAGATGTGGGACCGCTGCAAGCTGCCCCGCGGCGTCTACAACATGGTGCAGGGCCCCGGCGCGGTGGTCGGGCAGCGCATGGCGCTCAACCCCAACGTCGACTGCCTGCTGTTCACCGGCAGCTACGAGACCGCGGCCACCCTGCGCCAGCTGCTCGCCGACCGGCCGAACATGCCGATGGTGGCCCAGACCGGCGGCAAGGGCACCGCCATCGTGCTCGACGACGCCCAGGTCGAGCAGGCGGTCTACGAGGTGATGGTCGGGGCCTTCCTCACGGCGGGCCAGCGGCACAACTCGACGGGCCGGGTCATCGTCACCGAGGGCATCTACGACCGCTTTATCAACGAGCTGGTCGACCACACGAGCCGGGTCGAGATCGGCTACGGCTTCCGCAACGACGTGTTCATGGGCCCGGTGGTCAGCGAGAACCTGCGCAGCCGCTACAAGCGCTTCGCGCGGCAGCTCGCCAGCAAGGGCCACCAGGCGCTGCTCGAGGCCGGCCCCCACGAGGGCCATAGCCGCGGCTTCTACGCCAAGCCGGCGATCTACCGCGTGCATTGGGACAACGGCCACGCCTTCCTCAACGACGAGCCGCCCGGCCCCATGCTGCTGGTCTACAAGGTGCCGAGCTGGCAAGAGGCCGCCGCCCTGCACAACCAGACCAGCTACCGCTTGGCGACCAGCGTTTTTGGCGCGCTCGACAGCCCGGTGATGGGCGAGATGCGCGACCGCCTGCGCACCGGCGCGCTCAACATCAACCGCGGCACCATCGGGGCGAGCCTGCGCCTGCCGAGCATCGGCCTCGGGCGCAGCAGCAACGGCATGCCCGCCGGCCTGCAGCTGCTCAGCGTGCTGACCAGCCCCCGCGCCCAGCTGGTCGAGACCCGGGCTTTTGAGGGCAACCCGGTGCTGCCGGGCACGAACTGGCACGCGCCGGCCCAGGTCGAGCCCGAGGTCAACGTCGAAGAGGTCGAGGACGACGACATCATCCTCGAGTAGCGGGCCTCGAGTCGCGGGCCTCGAGTCGCTAGTCGCGGGTCCCGCTTGGATGGGTTGGGCCACGCCACGGCGACCCAAGCCTCCAGTCCAACCCACGCGGGAGGCGCGGGCGGTGCACCCGCAGGCGCCCCGCTCCCTCAGCGCCGCTTGTTCGGCTTCGCGGCCTTGCCGGCCTTCGTCGGCTTGCTCGGCGTGCGCGCAGCCGCCGGGCGCGGACGCGAGGCCTTCGGCGGACGGCCGAGCCCCACGGTGCTCTCGGCGGGCGGCGGGCCCTCGTCCCCCTCGTCGGTGCGGGGGCCGCCGGCGCGGGCGATGAGCCGCCGGTCAGCGCCGAGCGCGTCGAGGGCCGCGACCAGGTCGCCGTGCAGGGGCGCGCGCAGGTCGTTGGCCTTCTCGACGTGGACAAAGGGCCGCACCAAGCCCGCCTTCTCAGAGAAGAAGCGGGCGGTGGGCG
>JBJONS010000254.1:0-2981 GCA_046051725.1 Pseudomonadota bacterium
CTGGCCGGCCGCCCCGCGCCCGCGCCCAGCGCCCCGATGCTGCTCGACGACGATCTGGGCCCGATGAGCCCGATGGGCCCGATCAGCCCGATGCCGACCGCCGCGCCGGCCGCGGCCGCGCGCCCCGCCCCTGCGGCCCCGTGGTCGGCCGGCGAGGACGACGATGATCCCTTCGCTGGGCTCGATCTCGCGCCGGCGACGCCGTCGCGCGACCCATTTGGTGGCGACAGCGGCGTGAGCTTCCCCGCCGCGCCAGTGCCGGTGGCCGCCCCGCCCATCGGGTCGACGCCCGCCGCGCCGTCCGCGCCGATGCTGCTCGACGACGACCCCTTCGCCGCGATGTCGGGGCCCGGCCCTGCCGCGCCCGCGCCGACGGCCGCGCCGTCCTCCGCGCCGGCCCGCGCGCAGCGCAGCCTCGCCCCGCAGCTGGCCGGGCACTTCCAACAGTACGTCTACCTCGAGGCCGGCGCAGGCTGGTGCTTCGGCCTGCGGGACGGCGCCATGCTCCGGGACGCCCTCCGCTTCGAGGGGGACAGCCTCGACGAGGCGCTGTCCTCCTTCCTCCAACAGAAGATCACCGAGCGCCTCACCCCACAGACCGAGCGGACCCTCCCCCTCCAGTCTGGGGTGGCGCCCAAACCCCTCACCTCTGCCATGGTGCAGCGCGCGTGCGCCCGGGTGGGCCTGTGAGGGCCGCGGTCTGGACCCTCGCCGTCACGCTGGCCGCGTGCGGCGGCAAGGGCGACTCGGGGGGCGAAGCGCTGCCCCCTGTGGACGTGGCGGGCAGCTACAACGTGCAGGTGACCGGCACTTCGGGCTGCGACGGCCAGGCGGGCCTGATCGACGAGTGGGCCCGGGGCCCGCTGCAGGTCAGCGGCGCGGGCGCCGCGCTGCGCTTCGACTTCGGCCAGGACGCCGTGGTGGACGGTGAAGTGGACAGCAAGGGCCAGCTGCGCCTCGGCGGCCGCTTCGCGGTCGGGGGCGTCGAGCGCAGCCTCAGCGGCGGCGGACAGGTCACCGAAGAGGACGACCAGCGCACCATTGACGCCGAGATCGCGGTCACGGTCGCCCTCGACCCGCCCTGCACCATCGACGGGCTCCTCGTCGCCACCGAGCTGGTCGACCTCGAGTCGCCGACGCGCTGAGGGGGCCCGCGGCGGCCCCGGCGCGCCCCCGCATGTTGCCCGACTGTCTCAGTCCCGCCCCAGCCGCGCGGCGGCTGCTACAGCGAAAGCCAGCCTCCTCGCAATGGTTTTCATCGACGCATTGCGAAGCGTCGGCCCCTGGGGCAGGTCGCCCGGGCCGGACCGGCGGGCTAAGCGCCCCCATCGTCGGCGCTCGGCCACATCGGAGGCCCCTTGAAGCTCTACAACGCCCGGATCCCCGCCATCGCGAACGCCGTGGTGACCACGCTCGTGAACGAGGGGGCCATCGAGGTCGACCCCGAGAACCGCCCCGAGGCCGAGAAGGACCTCGTCGCCATCATGGAAGAGTACCGGCGCCGCGACAACCAGCTCCGTGACGCGGTCAAAGAGCACATGGCGGCCTTGAACCTGCCCTATGAGCGCTACGGCAAGGTTCGCCAAGAGCTGGCCGATCAGTGGGATCACCCGCTGAACAACAAGGTCGAGGGCTACCTCGCGCGCCAGTTCATGGAGAACTTCATGATCTCGCGCTTCGTCGACGAGGTCTTCGCCGAGGATGGCGAGCTCTACAAGCGCATCCAGGCCATCATCAAGCGCTTTGACGTCGATGAGGGCGCGCTCCGCACCGAGGCCGAAGAGCGGATCAAGAACGTCCGCAAGGACAGCGTCGAGTACGAGGCCGCCCTCGAGCGGGCCCTCAAAGAGGTCCGCAAGCGGCACGGTCTGTCGGATTGACGAGCCGCCCGCGCACCTCGCAGACAGCGCCCCTCTGGGCGCTGTTTTGCGTGGTCCTGGCCTGCAGCGGCGAGGCGGCCACCGAGGCCCCGGCCGCGGCACCCCCGCCCGACCCCGCGGCGGCCCAGGCCGCGGCCCAAGCGGTGGCCGCCAGCCAGGCCCCTCCGCCGCCGGCCCAGCCGACCGCCCCCGGCGCGCTCGCTGACCTCGTCTTCGTCTGGCACGGCGTCGGGCCGCTCTACCAAGGCTTCTTCACCACCCAGGACGTGGTGACGACCCTGGCCCAAGACCTCGCCCCCTGGGTGGCGGGCCGGGCCAACGTGGCGGTCCACTGGGATGAAGAGGACGACATCGGCCGCATCCGCTTGATCTTGCTGCCCGGCACGCTCCCCCGGGCCGTCGGCGGGGCCGACACCCTGGTGGCCCTGCACGAGCTCGCGCCGCTGACCACCGCGCTGGCCCGGTACCGCAGCGCGCTGGCTGCCCGCTTCGACCTGCGGATCGAGAGCTTCCGGGTCGAGCTCGAGTCGGTGCGCGGGGCCCGCGCCTGCGTGATCGGCGTCACGGGGAGGCCGCCGCCCGACGGCCGGATCCTCAACCCGTGCGTGCAGATCAACGGGATCGAGCGCTGCGGCAGCCCCGAGGCCGCCGGCCTGCGCTTCAGCCCCGAGGTGGCCGAGGAGCTCCGCCGCTGCTTGTCGCCGAGCGGCTGAGCGCCCCGACCGGGCCCTCGCTCACATGCCGAGGTGCAGGACCTCGTCGAGCTTCTCTTTGATCCGCCGCTTCATGCGGGTGTGCAGCTGGCTCACCCGGCTCTCGGTGACGCCGAGCACCTCGGCGATCTCCTTGAACGTGTAGTCCTGGTAGTAGTACAGCTCGACGATCAGGCGCTCGCGGTCGGGCAGCTCGCCGAGGACGACGCGCACGCCGTCGTCTTCGCTGCGGTTGCAGACGATGTCGTCGAGCGAGGCGCCCTCGAACTTGAGCGTGTCGCCCACGGTGCCCTGGTCCTCGTCGCCCTCTTCGGTGCTGACGAGCACGCGCACGTCGGCGGTCCGCATCAGCTCGCCGAGCCGCTCTTCGGTCACGCCGATGAAGCGG
>JBJONS010000255.1:0-6191 GCA_046051725.1 Pseudomonadota bacterium
TGCAGCGGGGCCGCCGCGGCGACGACCGCGGCAGCCGGCGCCGCGGCGGGCGGCGCGGCCGGCTCGGGGCGCAGGGCGAGCAGGGCGCCGGCCAAGGCGAGGCCGAGGCCCACGCCCAGCCCCCGCAGGCCCCAGCTCGGCGCGCGGGCCGGGCGGTGTGCCCGCGCGCGGGCGAGGGCCCGGGCGGCCCCCGCGGCGTCGACCGCCGTCTCGGCGGCGAAGGCCCGCAGCAGCGGCGCGGGCGCGCCCTGGTCGGCGCCCTCGACCTCGTCGTCGCTCATGTGCCCACCTCGTCGAGGCCGAGGCCCCGCGCCAGCGCCAGCTCGCGGAAGCGCATGCGCGCGCGGCGCAGGCGGCTCTTGGCCGTGCCGACCTTCAACCCGAGCATGTCGGCGACCTCGGGATCGGAGCGCTCTTCGACGTCGCAGAGCACCAAGACCTCGCGCAGCTCTTCGGGGAGCTCGGCCAGCAGCTCGTGCACGACCCGGGCGCGCTCGCTGAGGCCGGCCGCCGCGCCCGGCCCGGGGCGCGGGTCGGGGCCATCCGGCGCGAGGCCCGGCACCCAGCGGCGGACCCAGGCCTTGCGCCGGTGCTGGGCCAGCACCCGGCGGGTGACCGAGAACAGCCAGCTTGGCAGCTGCCCGGGGCGCTCGACGGTGTGGATGCGCTGCAGCACGACGATGTAGACGTCTTGCGCCGCGTGGTCGGCGTCGACCGTGGGCCCGCCGAGCCGGCGGCACCACTGCAGCACGTCGCCCATCCAGCGCGCGAAGAGCGCGTCCATGGCGTCAGGGTGAGCACCGCGCACCTCCGCCCAGGAGCGCGCCCCTGGCACGACCACCTGCAGGTCTACGGGCTCCATGCCCACTCCCCCCGCAGCCGATCACGGCGCGCGTACATCCCAGCGGACCCCGAGGCTCAGCCCGGCCGACCAGCGGGGCAGCGCGGTGAGCGGTCCGGCGTCGACCTGCACCGAGATGGCCCGCAGATCCCAGCCGCCCCACAGCTCCGTAACCAGCGCGGCGCCGGGCCGGGCGTCGGCCCCCGCGGCGCCGGTCGGCCAGCCGGCGCTCAGGCTGAGCTGGGCGGTGGGCACCCAGACCTGGCTCACCACCGCGCCGTCTTCGACGAAGGCCCTGCGCTCGGCGGCCACCCCGACCAGGGCCTGCGGCGCCCGCCCCGGCCCGCGCAGCCCAGCGGCGAGGCCCGCCCCGAGGCCGCGCTGGGCCCGGCGGGTGTCGCCCGCGGCCGCGACCTCTGCGGACCGCAGCGACGCGCCGAGCTGGCCGCTCAGCGTCGGGCCCGCCCCGAGCCAGCCCTTGCCGACGAGCAGGCCGAGGCGCCCCGAGAGCGCCGGGCTGTGGGCCCCGAGGCGCGCGCCGCCGACCGCGTGCACGCGCAGGCCGGCGAGGCGCGGGGCCGGCGGAGGCGGAGGCGGCGGCGCGACCACCACCACCGGCGCGGCGGGGGGCGGCGGAGGAGGGGGCGGGGGCGGCGCCGGGGGCGGCGGCTTGGGCCGCGGCGGCGGCGGCGCGGCCTTGGGCGCCGCCTGCACCGGCCGGGTGAGGCTGCGGGCCACCACCGCCAGGGCCTCGCGCTCGGCGGGGGTGGTCGGGGCGGCGAGCTGCAGGCTGCGGCGCCCGCCCTGGCCGTCGAGGGCCTCGAGCTGCCAGCCGCCGCTGACCTTGAGCACGAAGACGCCGGGCTCTCCTGAGCGGGGGGCGCCGGCCTCGAGGCCGGCGACGGCCAGGGCCTCCTCCCACAGGGCGGGGTCTTCTCCGGGCGGCAGCTGCACGCGCGGCGCGCCCAGCGCCGCCGCCGGCAGCAGCAGCGCCAGCAGCGGGCCGAGCGCCCAGGCCCAGCGGCGGCTCATCGGCGGGGGCTCACGGCCGGGGCGGCGGCGCGCTGCGGGGCTCGGGTCCGCCGCCCGAGCGCAGCTCGACCTCGGTCACCACCACCGCGGGCACCGCCCAGCTCACGCGCAGGCCGTCGATCGCGCCGAGCGAGTAGCGGGCCGGGCCGCTGGGCCCGTCCAGCACGGTGTGGGCCGGCCCGGTGGGCCCCGCGGCGGCGATGTCGCGCAGCACCCGGCGGTCGACGCCGGTGAAGCTGAGCCCGCGCACGCGCTCTTCGCGGCCGTCGGGGTAGAGCCGGTGCACCTCGAGCGGCCGGGTCAGGCCCGAGAGCGGGCCGTCGCCGCTGAGCGCCACCTCGAAGTCTTCGGTCAGGCCGAGCGGCTCGACCCGGCGGATGATCAGCACATAGGGCAGGCCGGCCTCGCGGCCCAAGCGCAGGGCGACCCGGCGCAGGGCGCGGGCGCTGCGGGCCCGGCCCGGCTTGACGGTGACCACGGCGGGCAGGGCCTCGAGCCGGTCGTCGCCCAAGGCGCGGGCGTGGCCGTTGCTCGCCGGGGCGCCCTTGCGGGGGATGCGCGACATGAGCACGTCTTTGAGCACGCCGTCCTCGACGAGCTCGACCCGCTGGGCCGGCACGCCCTCGTGATCGACCGCAAAGGCGCCGCCGGCGCTCGGATCGGCGAGCGGGTCGTCGACCACCGACCAGCCGCTGGGCAGCAGGCGCCGGCCGACCCGGGCGCTGAGCGTGGCCTCGGGCGGGCTGCCGTAGGGGTCGGGCTCGCGCTCTTCGGGCGGGGTGCCGCCGAGCTCGGGCTGCAGCAGCTGGCGGAAGAGCTCGACCGCCGCCTCGTCCTCGAAGATGACCGGCCCGAGGTAATCCGGCTCGACCGGGGCGCTGCGCAGGGCCAGCAGACCGGCGGCCATCTGCTCGACCTCGGCGACCAGGGCGGCGGTCGACAGCTGCTCGTCTTGGCTGCGGGCGACCCAGGCCCGGGCGTCGCGCAGGCGCACGCCGTCGGCGGTGCGCACGGTGGCCTCGACGACGGCGACGCTGCCGTGCACCTCCTCCCAGGTGGTGGTGCCCTCGGTGGTCAGCAGCAGCCGGCGGCCGGCGTAGTCGCGGCTGAGCGCCTTGCCCTCCTCGAACTCTCCGCCGCGCAGCGCCGCCGACATGGCGGTAACCCGGGCGGCGGCGGCGTCGGGGCGCAGGGCCTTGCCGGGCACCGCGCCGCGCCCCACCGGCGGGCCGACCAGGGGGGCGAAGCTGCCCACAGTGGGCGGCGGGCGGCCCTCGAGCGCCGACTTGCGGGCCGAGAGCTCCTCGACCGCGCCCTTGTAGGCCCGGTCGAAGCTCAGCCACAGCTCGCGGCGCAGGGCCAGGGCGTCGGCGTCGGTGGGCAGCTGGACCAGCGCCACGCCCTCGCGGTCGACGCTGGTGGCGGCGAAGTTGCTGTTGTCGAGGCTGTAGTCGCCGACCCGCACGTCCACGCGGGCCTGGCGCATCGGGTTGGTGGCCGAGAAGCTGAGCGCGCCGAAGCTGGCGCTGGCCGTGCTCGACCACAGGTCGCTGACCCGCACGGCGGCGAAGTAGGGCGCGGGCTGGCCGGGCAGCTGCAGGGCCCGGGCCCGCTCGAGCTCGGCCTGGGCGGCGGCGGCCATCTCGGCCTCGCCGGTGGCGGCGGCGACCGGGGCGGCGGGCTCGGCGGCGGCGGCCGCCCCTGCCGAGAGCAGGGCGAGCAGGCCGAACAGGGCGGCGGCGCGGCTCATCGCGCACCCCCGGCCGCCGGCGCGGGCAGCAGGGGCGGTCGCTCGTTGTTCTTCTCGCGGCGCTGCACCTCGACCTCCTTGACCAGCAGGTCGGGAGAGACCGCCGAGACCGGCACCCAGCCGCTCTCGGCCCCGCAGACGCCGTTGAAGACGTCCACCTCGTCGCTGCCGGCGATGATGCGCTCAAAGGTGACCAGGGGCGTGCCGATCAGGTCGACCCCGCGCACCAGCTCGTCGGGGCGGCCGTCGGGCCAGACCCGCCAGACGGTCACCGGCTGCACGGCGTAGCTGTTGGGGATGCCGCGGCCGGTCAGCGTAAAGCCGCCGGTGATGTCGTCGAAGATGAGGCCGAAGGGCTTGCCCTGGCGCTTGACCTCGGCGATGAGCTGCTCGCGCAGGGCGGCGTAGGGCACGGCGTCCTTGACCTCGATGACCAGGTTGCCCTGCCGGGCGACCGGGGCCTCGCCGGGCTGGCGGCGGCCGTGGCCGTTGCTGCGGCCCTGGCTGGCGATCGGGGCGCGGGACATCAAGAAGCCCTTGACCACGCCGTCTTTCACGATGTCGACCCGCTCGGCCCGCACGCCCTCGTCGTCGAAGCGGTAGCTGCCGTTGAGCGGGACGCCGCCCCAGTCGGTCAGGGTCGGGTCGTCATAGACGCTGATGAAGCTCGGGAAGACCCGCTTGCCGACCATGTCGGTCAGCGTCTGCCCCTCGTCCTCGTCTTTTTGGCGGTGGCCCTCGGCCCGGTGGCCGAGCACCTCGTGAAAGAAGACGCCGGCGGCGCGGCCGCGCAGGATGGCCGGGCCCGAGAAGGGGTCGACCACCGGGGCCTTGCGCAGGGCGGTGAGCTTCTCGGCGACCGCGTCGACCAGGGCGGCGAGCTCTTCGGGGCCGGGCAGCTCTTCGGGGGCGCGGGCCTCGACGCTGTCGTAGACGGCGATCTCTTGCCCGTCCTCGGCGATGGTGCGGGCGTAGACGCTCAGGCGCAGGTGCCAGCGCTGGCGGCGGACCCGGGTGCCCTCGGTGTTCAGCGTCCAGACGATCTCGTCCTGGACGCTCAGGCTGACGTTGCTGTCGTGCACCGCGGGGTGGGCCAAGAAGCGCGCCGAGGCCGCCTTGAGCGCCGCGGCGTGCGGGGCCGGGTCAAAGACGAGGCGCTCGACGTGGCCGAGGTCGACCTCGACCGGGGCGCTGCTGTAGTCATCGCTCTGGTCTTCGCGCTCGACCTTGACCGCGTCGTTGCCGCGCACCTTGAGCAGGCGGCGGACCGCGGAGCGGTAGGTGTCGTCGGTCGCCCGCCACAGCGCGTGGCGGACCGCGTAGGGCTCGTCGGTCAGCGGCAGGTCGATCCAGAAGCGCTCGGGCTCGCTGCCCCAGCCGGCGTCGCGCAGCTTGTGGGTGTTGTCGAGGGCGGGGCTGCCGACGCGCAGGTCGACGTCGCCCATGCGGACCCGGCTGGTCGAGACGGGGGCCAGGGCGCCGTGCGTCGCGACGATGTCGACCTGGACGCGGTCGACCAGCCCATAGCTGATGAAGTAGGGGGCCTCGGGGCGGGCGCGCAGGCTGGTCCAGAGGCGGTCGAGCTCGGCCTCGGCGGCGGTCAGCAGCGGGTCGGCGGGGTCGGTGGGGCCGGCCGGAGCGGGGCCGGCGGCGGCGCCGGTGCGGGCCGGGGCGACGAGCAGCGCGCCGAGCAGGGCGATCAGGGGGAGGCGGCGGGCGGCGGGCGTGGTCAATCCGGCTCCTGGCGCGGGGCGCGGGCGGCGCCTAACGTGGCGGCGCAGCGGCCCGCGGGCGCGGGGCCTGAGACCAGGGGCGGCGCGGCGGGTTCCGGTGGGCGGCGCGGCTTGCTCCGCTGGGCGGCGAACGGCCCCTCGCTGGGGGGCGCCGGGGCCCCGGGGCGGGCCAAGGTCCCGCCCCGCCCGGCTGCGTCGGGCTGCGCCCGACCGGCCTGCGGCCGCCCGCGAGGGGCCTGCCGCATCTGTTTTGGGGCCTGGCGGCCCGGCTGCGGTGCTGCACCGGCGTTTTTCTGGTTTTGGGGCCTGCGGGCCGGCTGCGGTGCGGCACCGGCACGGTGCGGGGGTCCTGATGAGGGGCTCAGTGGCACCCCTGCAGGGTGCAGGGATCTGCCTGCGGGGTGCGGTGGCACACCTGCAAGTTGCAGGGGGCTGCCTGCAGGGTGCCGTGGCACACTTGCAGGGTGCAGGGGGCTGCCTGCGGGGTGCGGTGGCACACTTGCAAGTTGCAGGGGGCTGCCTGCTGGGTGCGGTGGCACACCTGCGAGTTGCAGGGGCTTGGCTGAGGGGCTCAGTGGCACACCTGCAGGTTGCAGGGGCCTGCCTGCGGGGTGCGGTGGCACACTTGCGTTTTTCAGGCGTGCTGGTGCAGGGCGCGGTCTTGCGCGGCGCGTTGAACTTGTTGTGCATGACCAGGTCTTTTGCGCGCCGGACGCTGGGGGCGGGCCCCGCCCCCAGACCCCCGGGGGCAAGGGGCCTGCGCGGCCCCTTGCATCCCGCGCCAAGGGGGGGCCGCGCGCCGCCGTTGCGCGGCGATGCGCCGCGCAGCGGCGCG
>JBJONS010000256.1:0-3103 GCA_046051725.1 Pseudomonadota bacterium
CCATCGTCGCCCTCATCGGGCGGCAGCTCGTTGCCCTCTTCGTCGGTGACGCCGCCAGCGGGCGGGTCGACCGGCTTGGCCTCTTCGGCGCAGGCGGCGAGGGTGAGGGCAAGCAAGGCCGGCAGCGCGCCGCGGAGCGGGCGGAGGGCGTGGGGCGTCATCGGAGCTCCGTGGGCACAGGAGAGGGGCATGGGACGGGCGGCCGGCGGCGCGGCCGGCCGTCTACGGCTCGGTCTCGGTCTCGAGCTCGAGCTCGTCGGTGGGGCGGCTCACCGCGTCGGTGATCCCGCCGATGTCGATCACGAGGTGGCGCCCTGCCGCCAGCGCCTCACGCGGCACCTCGGTGTGCCAGCACGCCCGCTGCCAGCCCGACCCGGCGAAGTCTCGCGGGTGGGGGCACTCGGCGGCGAGCACGTGCAGGGGACCCTCTTGGTCCTCGACGCGGTAGCGCAGGTCGCGGCCGAACATCATGCCGACCGCGCCGGCGATCAGCTCGCACGACGTGCCCTCGCAGGTGGGGCAGCGGCGCGCCTGCGCGTCCGCCGGCGGCAGCTGGAAGGCGCCCGACATGTCGCCCACGCCGCCGAGCAGGTAGCTTTGGCGCACGCTGCCGCGGCCCACCAGCACGTCGGCCCGCAGCGCGGTCAACGGCTGGGGGTCTTCGCAGCCGCCCTCGGGGCAGATGTCGGGCACCCCGACGCCGCCGCAGACCTGCTCGAGCGTCGAGGGGGCGCCGTCCTCGCCGGGCGCAGAGAGCGTGGCGAAGTCATCGTCGCCGAAGACCCAGACACCGCAGACCCCAGCGTTGGCCTCGGGGCTGGGGTCGGCGACGGTCCAGCCCGGCGCGGCGTTTCGCACCGTGAGCGAGGCGTCCCCTTGCAAGGCGAGGTAGTTGTCGAGGCGCACCGTCGGGTTTGCGTACAGCTGGTTGTACAGGCTGATGTACAGGTCGTACTGCGCGGCTTCGAAGGTCTCGAGGGCCCGGTTCGGGCACGCGCAGACCGCGGCTTGCTCTGGCGTCAGCGGCGGCAAGAAGCGCGCGTCGATGGGATAGATGGGGTAGTAGTAGGCGAGGTACGAGGTGCTCAAGGCGTCCTGGCAGCTCGCCCATCCCTCGGCGCAGATCAGCGCCTGGTCGGTGGGGCTCAGCAGCGTGCTCACGCCCGCGTTGGGGTCGCAGAGCAGGGCATCGCCAGCCCGGCTCTCCTCACCCGAGCAGACCGAAAAGGGCTGGCCTTTTTGATCGATCGCGAAGAGCTCAGACACCACCTCATCGACCGCGAGGCCATCAAAGTGCACGGCGTCCCAGGCGCGGCGCACGACGGGGACCGTGGCTGCGGTGGTGATCGTCGTGGCGTCGCAGCCCTCCGCGTCGCCGATCACCTCGGGCGCAGGCACCACGACCGGCGAGGGCAGGTTCGACGAGAGCTGGCCGGACGCCTCGACGACGACGAAGGTGGTGGGTTCATCACCGCAGCCGCAGAGCACGGCGGACAGGATGCAGGCCGGGAACCAGAGCGTCGTCTTCACGCGATCACCCCTTAGAACTGAAAGAACAGCGCGGCGTTGACGCTGAAGCTCATGGCCTGCACCGGCAGCACGAGCGCGCCGCTGTCACGGATGCCGTCATCGAACTGCTCTTTGCCCTCGGTGTAGTAGGTGCGCGAGACCAGCTCGTACTGTAGCGGGACGCAGACGCTGCCGAACTTGACGTCGTCTGGGTCCAGGTCGCCGCACCCCTGGCGGCCGATCGGCGAAGACGCGGTGCCGATGGCCCCGACAGACCACCGCCCGCCGACAAAGGGCATCGACCCGACGTCCACCAGCGCGGCGGCGAGCGCGGCTGCGCCGGCGCCCCAGCGCTTGCTGTTGCCCACGAAGCGCCGGTCGACCGTGTAGGTCGACAGCGCCGCCTGGGCGTCCTCGTCGATCGCCGGCGGCTTCGAGGCGACGCCCGTGATCTGCTCAAAGCGCGAGACCGAGAGGCGGTGGGCGCTCGGGCCGGCCGCCAGCAGCAGGTCCACGGGCCCGACGCGCCAGCCGTAGCCGGCGTAGCTCGCGATCGGGATGTGCATCACGTCGGTGTAGATGCTGGCGACGTTGCCGATGCCCTGCACTGCGTCGAAGCCCTGGGTGCCCGCGAGCTTGGGGATGAACGGGGTGACGACGCGCTGAAAACGGCTGCCGCCCATGATCGCAGCGCTAAAGCCGGCGATCCACCGGCTGTCCTCAACGCGCAGCAACGTGGCAGCGCCGACCGAGAGCTTGCCGCCCTCGCGCAGGTACGGGTCGGTCGCGGCGGCCGTGCCGAGGAACACACCGCCAAAGCTGGCCGGCGGCTGGTCCGCCGCCCGCCGTGGGGGCCTCGGGGCAGCGGTGGCCTCATCGCTCGACCGCGGGGCGGAGGTCGCGCCGTCGGAGCCTTCGGCGCTGGTGGCGCCGCCCGCGACGTCATCGTCGTCCGCGTGCGCCCGGACGGCCGTGGCCAAGCTGCTGGCCGCGATCACCGCGCACAGCGCATGCGCGAGGCGTGAGCTCATCGTGCACCCCCACGGTACCGGCGCGGCCGGACCCAGACGAGCATGGCCAGCCCGAGCAGGCCGGCGCTGCCCCCGCTGCAGCCGCCCTGCGCCTGGTCGAGGGGGTCGCGGCCGACACAGGGCTGGCCGGGCGGCGCCGCGGCGGTCGTGCCGCGGGTCGCGCCGTTGAATGTCTCGAGCAGGCCGTCGCCATCGCAGTCATTGTCGACAGAGTTCGCCGAGCCGTCCAGGTCCGCGTCGCCCGCCGGCGAGGCCCCGAGCCAGCAGACGCAGTACGGGTCCTCAGCGTTGCCGATGCCATCCTGGTCGTCGTCCCGCAGGGGGTCGCCGCAGATGCAGTTGGGGTCATCGGCGTTGAGCACGCCGTCGATGTCATCGTCGAGAGCGGGCGATGAGCAGTAGCGCAGGAAGCCTTCAGGATCGCCCGCGGTGAGCTCCTCGTCCGCGCCGCCCCCGCCGCCAGAGTCGGACCACCACGCGCCCGAGTCGCCGTACCAGAAGCCGCTGTCCGAGAAGCTCCAGCCCGAGTCACCCTCAGCTGGGTCCGGTGGGGTGCAGCCGCC
>JBJONS010000257.1:0-2576 GCA_046051725.1 Pseudomonadota bacterium
GGGCCAGGGGCCTCCGCGGCCCCTGGCGACCCCCGCCAAGGGGGGCCCGCGCGCCGCCGTTGCGCGGCGATGCGCCGCGCAGCGGCGCGCAACGGCCCCCCTTTGGAAACACCCCGGGTCGGCGCGTTTTGGGGGGACGTTGGGGGATGAAGGGGGGCGCCGCGACGGGCCGGGCTGCTGCAACTGGACCCAAGCCCTCGCCTTGTGGCTGGGGCGCGCCCCGCCCGCTTCACATCTGGGCGCGGTAGGGCGCAGGGTCGATCTCGACCGCGACGAGCTGCAGGCCGCCGGCGGCGAAGGCCGCGCGCACCGCGGCTTCGACCGCGGCGGCGCCGCGGGCCCGGCGGCCGGCGCCGCCCAGGGCTTCGGTCAGGCCCACGAAGTCGGGCGCGCGCAGGGCCACGCCCGCGCTGCGGACTGGGCGCCCCAGCGGGTCGGTCAGGCGCTCTTGTTTGAGCGCGATGAGCGAGAGCGAGCGGTCGACAAAGACGACGACGACGAGGTCAAGGCCGAGCTCGGCGGCGAGGCTGAGCTCGCCGAGGCCCATCAGCAGGCCGCCGTCGCCGACCACCGCGATCACCGGCCGCCCGGGCTCGTGCAGCTTCATCGCGATGGCCATGGGCAGCGCCGTGGCCATGGCGCACAGGCCGTTGCTCTGCAGCAGCTCGCCCGGCGCGGCGCAGACCCAGGTGTGGCTGAGCGTGATGCGGTGCGCGCCCACGTCGACCGCGGCGAGCACGCCGGCCGGGCAGCCCGCCTGCACCGCCCGCACCGCCGTCGCCGGGCCGTCGTCGCCGTCCGAGAAGCGGGCGTCGAGCGCGGCGCGGTGGGCGGCGATCTCGCCTCTCGTCCAGGCCGAGGGCCGGGCGGGGTGCAGCGCGTCGAGCAGCGCGTCGATGGGCCCGGTCAGGTGGGTGACCGCGCCTTGCAGGTCGGGCTGGCCCCAGGGGTCGAGGCTGAGCACCGGGGTGCGGGCCGGCCAGCCCGGAGACCAAGCCGAGCGCAGCTCGACCGGGTCGAGGCCCACGGCGAGGATCAGGTCGGCCTGGGCGATCAGCCGCTGCTGCAGCGCGTCGGCCACCGGTGAGAGCCCAAAAGCCCCGGCGCTGAGCGGGTGGTCCTCGGGCAGGGCCCCCTTGGCCCTAAAGGTCGTCAGCACGGGCGCTCCCGCGGCCTCGGCCCAGGCCTCGAGGCCCACCGCCGCCGCCTCGCGCGCCGCCGGAGCGACCGCTCCGAGCCCCACCAGCACCACCGGGCGCCGGGCCGCGGCGATCATCGCGGTGGCCGCGGCCAGCGCGTCCGCGTCGGGCCCCGCGGGGCGGGGGCTCCGCCGCCGCAGCCACGACCCCAGGCCCGCCGGCTGCGGCCGGTCGGCCACGTCGCTGGGCAGGTCGAAGTGGACCGGGCCGGGCCGCTCGCGGTCGAGGCCGGCCAGGGCGGTGAGCACCTGCAGAAAGCCCGACTCTTCGGTCAGGGACACGCTGCGCCGGGTGACCGGCTGGTAGAGCGCGACCTGATCGAGCACCTGGTGGGTGTACTGGGGGCGGCTCTCGATCGCCGGGGCGCCGGTGATCGCGACCAGGGCGCTGCGCTCGAGGCCCGCGCCGGCCACGCCGGTGAGCAATTGCAGCGCGCCGGGGCCCAAGGTCGCCACGCAGAGGCCCGGCGCGCCGGTGCGCTGAAACGCGGCGTCGGCCATCGCCCCGGCGCTCGCCTCGTGGCGGCAGAGGATGAAGCGCACGCCGTGCCGCTCCAGCGCGTCGATCAGGCTGAGCACGTCGCCGCCGGGCATGCCGAAGGCGAAGCGCACGCCCCGGGCGACCAGCGCCGCCGCCAGCAGCTCGACCAGGGGGAGGGTCGGGCCGTCGGTCAGCTCTGGCGGCAGCCGCGGCGCGTCGGCGCCGGGGTCCACCGCGCCGGCGGCGATCGGCGGATCGGCGTCCAGCGCGCCAGAGGCGGCGTCGGGCACGGCCCCCTGCGGGGGCGGCGGGTCCTGCGGCGGCGGGGGTGTGGTCGACATGTGCGCTCCTTGGGGGCGGGCGCCGGCGCTAACCCGCGCCCCGCTCCGGCCCCCGGGTGAGGCGACCGGCGGCGCGGCGGCGCGGTGTGGCCCGGCCAATCTCTGCAGGCAAAGCCAGGGTCCGCGGGTGATGTTCGCCCCGCGCCGCCCGATCCCCCGCGCTGCCCCGCAGGTGCCCATGGACGTCATCGCCGCCCTCTTCGGCATCTTGATCGTGCTCGGGGTGCCCATTGTCGGCCTCGTCTCTGGCCTCGTGAGCTGGAGCCGGATCAGCGGCCTCACCCGCCGGATCGAAGAGCTCGAGGCCGAGCAGCTGCGCCTGCACGCCGAGCTGCAGCGCACCCAGCACACCCTCGCCCGCTGGACGGCCGCCCGGCCCGCGGCGGCGGCCGCGCGCCCGCAGGGCGCCCCGTCGCTCTCAGAAGCAGCGGGGGCCCTCCCACAGGGCTCCCCTTCCTTCTCAGAAGCAGCGGGGGCCCTCCAACAGGGCTCCCCTTCCTTCTCAGAAGCAGCGGGGGCCCTCCAACAGGGCTCCCCGTCGTTCTCAGAAGCAGCA
>JBJONS010000258.1:0-19349 GCA_046051725.1 Pseudomonadota bacterium
CTGTGGGCCGACGGCGAGCTGCTGCGGTGGACCTGGGGCGCCGATGGCGTCGAGCGCTTCGATGGCCGCCGCGGACGCCAGGGCCGGGTTGTGCGGGGCGATGGGCTCAAATTCGTCGATCCCGTGCATGGCGAGCGCAGCGTCAGCTTCCCCGCCGCCCGCCCGGGCGCCGAGCCGGGGGCGCCGGCCGAGCCCGGCTGGGTCACGGTGCGCGATGGTGCCGGGCGCGAGGTGCGGGCCCGACGGGACGGGGTCGGTCGGTGGGTGGAGCTGGGCGACCCCCGGGGCCTCAGCCTCTCACTGGTCCACGACGAGGCACAGCTCAGCCTCACCACAGCCGGCGGGGCGGTCTGGCGGGTCGCGGTGGACAGCGCGGGGCGCCCCACCCGACTGACCACCCCCGCGGGGCGGATCTGGGGCGTCGAGCGAGACACCGACGGGAGGGTGATCGAGCGCATCGACCCGGCCGGGGTCCGCACCCGCTACGAGCGGGACGCCGCTGGGCGGGTGGTCGCGGTCACCCATGCGGGCGAGCGGACCACGCTGGAGCGGGACGCCGCCGGACATCTCCGCCTGATCACCGGTCCCCAGGGCCACCAGAGCCGCATCACCCGCGACGAGGCGGGGCGCCCGGTGTCGATCACCGACCCATCCGGCGCGATCATCGGCCTCGAGTGGGACCAAGAGGGGCGGCTGCTCGGGCTCAGCGCCCCCGACGGCGGCTCGTGGGGGCTCGGTCGGGACCCCCGGGGTCGCCTGGACGCCCTCCTCTACCCCAGCGGCGCCCAGCTCCGCTTCGACCGGGCTGGAGATGGCTTGGTGGAGCAGGTCGTGCGCGAGGGCTGGGGGAGCCTCCGCGTGCGGAGGGGCGCCGACGGCCGGGCCTCGGGCCTCGAAGACGGGGAGGGTCGACGCACCGGCCTGTCCCGTGACCCCAGCGGGGCGCTGCGCCGCGTGCGCCGCCCCGATGGCAGCGACCTGCTGCTCGAGCGCGACCCGCTCGGTGAGCTGGTCGCGGTGGTCGGTGATCACGGGGTGGTGCGGGTGCCCCGCGACGGCCAGGGCCGCCCGCTCGCCGCGGGCCCGGTGCGCTGGCAGTGGGACAGCGACGGCGCGCTCACTGCGTTTCGCGCGGGGGCCGTGCACGTCGAGCTGGCCCGGGACGCCGCGGGCCGGCTGCGGGGCGTCCGCAGCGGCGGGTGGTCGGCCGAGGTCAGCCGTGACGCCCGCGGGCTGCCTGTGCGGTGGCGCAGCCCCGAAGGTGAGCTCGAGGTCCGCCGGGATCCGCGCGGGCACATCATCTCCGAGCGCGGCTTGCTCGGCGAGATCCAGATCGTCCGCGACGTCCGCGGCCTGGTCAGCCGGGTGGTCAGCGCGCTGGGCACCTGGGTCTGGAGCCGCGACAGCCACGGTCGGCCGCTGCGGGTGCAGATCGGCGAGCACACGGTGGGCTGGGACTGGAGCCTCGACGGCCGCCTCGCCCTCGAGCGGCTGCCCGGCGGCGCGCTCCACACCTGGACCTGGGACTGGAACACAGTCCAGGACGTTGTCCTCGACGCTGCTGGGCTCCCTGTCCGCCAGCGGACCGTCGCGCTCGACGCCGAGGGCCGGGTCCGCTGGCTGCAGCAGGGCGACGGCGCCAAAGAGGTGTGGCGCACCGATCCCCTCGGCGCGCTGGTCGCCATCGAGCGCGGGGACGAGGCGCTGTGGTCGAGCACGCCGGCGAGCTGGGCGGGCCCCGACGGCCTGCTCGTGATCCGCGACCAGCGGGGTCGCCCGGCCGAGGTTCACGGCAGCGGTCGGCTCCCCCTGTTCGCGATCACCGAGCAGCTCGCGATCCTCGAGCGCGACGAGCTCGGGCGCCTCGTCGGCGTGCGCGGTGAGCAGGGCGGCGCCCGGCTGCGCTGGGGCGGGCCGGGCTGGCTGGAGGCCGTCGAGGTCGAGGGCGGCGCGTGGGAGCTGCGCCGGGACCCCCGCGGCCGGCCGGTCGAGGTCTCCGGTCCCGACGGGCCGACCCCCTTGCTGTGGCTCGACCACGACGAGGGCCCAGGCGGCGGCGGGCTGCTGACCAGCGGCGCGACGATGACCCGGCGCTGGGCCCCCGGTCCTGCCGGTCCGACGCTGTGGGTCGATGAGGTCGGCGCGGGCGCAGTGACCCGCAGCGTGGGGGGAGGTGGCCTGTTCTTCGACGGACGGGGCGCGCCAGTGGTGGTGGACGAGGGGCCGGTGGGCGGGCCGGACTCGGGCGCCTTGGGCCCGGCCGCGGCGCCGCTGACCCTGCGCCTGTTCCCGGGCGGGCCGCTGGTCGCCGCGCACGGCGCGTGGGAGCCGGTGACGGGCGCGCGCATCGACGGCCTCAGCCCGCCCCCGTGGAGCACCGACCGAGGGCAATCGTGGGCCGAAGCGCCGCTGGATCCGGCACCATGGGCGCCGACCAGCCCGTGGGCCGACCCCCTGCGGCTGGTCGAGGCGCTCGGCGTGCTGCCGGCCGAGCCCGACGAGGGCGCCTGGGTGCCGCTGCTCCGCCCCGCGCCGGCCTTCGCGTGGCTGCCCCCCGGCGTGGACGGCCTCGCCGCCCCGCTCGGGCCCGCTGTGGCGAGCCTCCCCATCGACGAGCACCCGGTGGTGGTCGCGCTGCTGGCCATGCAGCTGCAAGGGAGGGCAGCGCTGGACGTCGAGACGCTCCTGCTGAACGCCATTGAGGAGGAGGTGTCCCCGGATGGATGGCACCGCCCGCTGCTGCCCGGGCTGTTCACGCCGGGCCAAGGCCTGCTGCGGCCGCCGGCCATCGGCTGGGGTGCGCCCCAGCGATAGCGACGGAGAGAGGCGCGGAGCGGGCAGGTGACCCCGGGAGCGCGAAAAATAGAGCCGACAGTGCTTGACGGGCTGTTGAGCGTCTGATAAAGGCTGTGGGTCGGACGGCGGCGCGGCCTTCGGGTTGCGCGGTCAGACGGCCGCAATGTGGTGGGTGTAGCTCAGTTGGTTAGAGCGCCAGGTTGTGGCCCTGGAGGTCACCGGTTCGAAACCGGTCATTCACCCTTTGTTTTCGGGCTCATAGCTCAATGGTAGAGCATCGGACTCTTAATCCGCAGGTTCTAGGTTCGAGTCCTAGTGGGCCCACTCAGACGGCGCTGGATACCCTCCAGCGCCGTCGCCTGTTTTGGCCTCTGCGGCGGGCGCGTGCAGACCCTCCGCGGTGCCTTGCCGTGGCGCCCTGCGCGTGTTCTATGGCCGCTCGCCACACTTCCCAGCGGGGGCTGGGCGGGGTGAGCTCTCCAGTGCGGGGCCCACAAGCCCTCACCACCCGGGTGCGCTCCTCCGGCGCAGCTGGGCGGCGCCGCTGAGCAACCTCCCCGCGCTCTCCCCGGTCCCCGCCGCATGTTCCGCGAGAATGGCGGAATTGGTAGACGCGCCAGACTTAGGATCTGGTGGGGCAACCCGTGGGGGTTCGATTCCCCCTTCTCGCACTCGCCCTCGCCCTTGCGAACCCGCGGTCGCCCCACCGGCGGCCCGCCCGAGAGGTCTCGATGAACTACAGTGTCCAGGTCGAAGAGGTCAGCTCCTACCGGCGCCGCCTGCGGATCACCGTGCCCGCGGTCGTGGTGAAGACCCAGCTTGACAAGGCCTACAAAGATCTCAAGAAGAAGGCCAAGGTCCCCGGCTTCCGCCCCGGTCACGCCACCCAGCGCGTGCTCGAAGAGCGGTTCGGTCCCAAGGTGCTCAGCGACGTCGGCGGTGAGCTCATCGACAGCTCCTACCGCTCGGCCGTGGCCACCCTGAGCCCGGTCGGCCGCCCCTCCCTCGAGGAGAGCTCCGAGATCGAGTCCGGCAAGGACTTCACCTTCACCGTCGCCGTCGACGTCGAGCCCGAGGTCCAGGTCGTTGGGCACAAGGGCCTGGGCGTCACCCTCGCCGCCGAGCAGGTCGCGGAAGACGACGTGCAGAAGGCCGTGGACGCGCGCCTCGCCCGCCGCGCCCGCATCCTTGAGGTGGCCGAAGACCGCGGCGTGCAGGCCGGCGACTTCGTCCTCACCGAGGTCAAGCTGACCCTTGACGGCGTCGAGGTCGCCAACGACCCGGGCACCCTCATCAACACCGGCGCCGAGCGCTTCTACCCGGGCATCGAGGCCCTGCTCCTCGGCCTGACCAAGGGCGCCGAGGCCACCGGTGAGTTCACCGTCGGCCAGGGCAGCGCGCTCGCGAACCTGCGCGGCAAGACCGTCCAGGCCGCCGTGAAGGTGCTCGCCCTGCAGGCCCGCACCGTCCCGGCCCTCGACGACGAGTCGGCCAAAGAGCTGGGCCACGACTCCGCCGAGGCCTTCGTCGCCTCGGTGCGCTTCGAGCTGCAGCAGCAGCGCGACGAGGTCGCGCGCAACAACGCCCGCGTCGCCCTGCTGCAGAAGCTGGTCGAGCTGAACCCCTTCGACGTGCCCGACGCCATGGTCGAGCAGCAGCTCGAGGCGCTGACCGAAGAGCTCAAGGTCCGCCGCGCCTACCAGGGCGAGGACATGCGCTCGATCCGCTTCTCCGAGGCCGAGCTCAGCGATCTGCGCTCCCGCGCCCGCTTCGCCGCTCGCGCCGCGCTCCTCCTCGCCGCTGTCGCGAAGGAAGAGGGCATCGTGGTGACCGAGGACGACGTCACCAAGAAGATCGAAGAGATCGCCGCGAGCCGCCAGCAGTCGGCCCAGGCCATCCGCGGCTACCTGCAGAGCGAGGGCGCCATCCCGATGCTCCGCGACCGCATCCTCGAGGAGCGTACGCTGGAGTGGCTGCTCGAGAACGCTGAGGTCAGCGCTGCTCCGGCCGAGTCCGAGCAGGCCTGAGCCGCGGCTGGGGCCGCCCCGGGCGCGCGCCGCCCCCGGGGTGCCTCCGGCGCACGGGCCCGCCCGCCGGCGGGCCTGTCGTTCTTTTCCGCCGGCGCGACGGAGAGGGGGCCGCGGCCTTGACCGCCGCCGGTCGGTGCGCACCTGCCCGCTCGCCCCTGGTGCCCGGCCCCGATAGCCGCGCGCGGGGGTTCAGGCGCCGGGGGGCGCGGACCGAAGCGTGTGGGGCCGGGTCGTGGCCCCCGCGCGGGGTCCGCTGGCCGGCGGCGCGGCCGGGCGGGGCGCTGCTGCGCGCCTCGGTCCGCCCGCTCCGCCCCACCGCTCTCGTCCCCGCGCGCTCTGTCTCTGCGTCGTCCGCCCCCGCGTGCTCTGCACACCCCGAGGACCCCCATGCCTGTCAGCCCGACCGCCAGCTACTACCTCCCCGTCGTGGGCGAGCAGACCCCCCCGGGCGAGAGCCCCAACGACCACTACTCCCCGCTCCAGCTCGACCGGATCATCTTCCTGGGCACCGAGATCAACGATGACGTCGCCAACGCGGTCATCGCGCAGATGCTCTTCCTCGAGAGCCAGGACCCCGAGAAGGACATCTTCCTCTACATCAACAGCCCCGGCGGCGTGGTCACCAGCGGCCTCGCCATCTACGACACGATGCAGTTCATCCGCGCCGACGTCGCCACCATCTGCGTGGGCCAGGCCGCCTCGATGGGCGCGTTCTTGCTGGCGGCCGGCGCGCCCGGCAAGCGCCGCGCGCTGCCCAACGCCCGCATCATGATCCACCAGCCGCTGGGCGGCGCTCGCGGCCAGGCGACCGACATCGAGATCCAGGCCCGCGAGATCCTCCGCCTCAAAGAGAACCTCAACCAGTCGCTGGCCAAGCACACCGGCCAGACGATGGAGCGGATCAAGGCCGACACCGAGCGCGACAACTACATGACCGCCGCCGAGGCCGCCGCTTACGGGCTCATCGACGAGGTCATCCAGAGCAACGCCGCCGTCAAGAAAGACAAGTAGGGCGGCGCGCCGCCATCTCGCTGCGCCTGACCGTTCGCCGGTCCGATAGGCCCAGCGGGGTGGCCCCGGCGCCGCGTGCCCTTCGCCGCGCGCCTCTGCCCCTGGTTCCCCCCGCGCCTCGCCCACAGGAGCGCCCGTGCAAAGGAAAGGTCAGTCCTCCCGCGATCTTCGCTGCTCCTTCTGCGGCAAGTCGCAGCGCGAGGTGCGCAAGCTCATCGCCGGGCCCTCGGTGTACATCTGCAACGAGTGCGTCGAGCTCTGCAATGAGATCATCACGGAAGAGTACGAGCGGGAGGACTACTTCGCGAGCCGCGTGCTGGTGCCCAAGCCCAAAGAGATCCGGGCGCACCTCGACAGCTACGTGATCGGCCAAGACCGGGCGAAGAAGATCCTCAGCGTCGCGGTGCACAACCACTACAAGCGCATCGACGGGCGCAACACCCACGACGAGGTCGAGCTCCAGAAGAGCAACATCCTCATCCTGGGCCCGACCGGCACCGGCAAGACGCTGCTGGCCCAGACCATGGCCCGCTTCCTCAACGTGCCCTTCACCATCGTCGACGCGACCAGCCTGACCGAGGCCGGCTACGTCGGCGAGGACGTCGAGAACATCATCCTCTCGCTGTTCCAGGCCGCCGACTACAACGTCGAGCGCACCATGGAGGGCATCATCTACGTCGACGAGATCGACAAGATCGCCCGCAAAGGCGAGAACCCGAGCATCACCCGCGACGTCTCGGGTGAGGGCGTGCAGCAGGCCCTGCTCAAGATCATCGAGGGCACCGTGGCCAACGTGCCCCCCAAGGGCGGCCGCAAGCACCCCCAGCAAGAGTTCCTGCAGATCGACACGACCAACATCCTGTTCATCTGCGGCGGGGCCTTCGTCGGGCTCGACAAGATCGTCGAGTCTCGGGTCAACAAGGCCGGCATGGGCTTTGGCCAGAAGGGCCGCGAGCGCAAGGGCCGCTACACCAAGGGCGAGCTGCTCGCGATGGTCGAGCCCGAGGATCTGCTCAGCTTCGGCATGATCCCCGAGTTCGTCGGCCGCCTGCCGATGCTCGCCACCCTCGATGAGCTCGATGAGCCGGCCCTGGTCCGCATCTTGGTCGAGCCCAAGAACGCGCTGATCAAGCAGTACCAGAAGCTCTTCCAGATGGAGGACGTGGCGCTGAAGTTCACCGATGGCGCGCTGGCCGCCATCGCCCGCGAGGCCCTGCGGCGCAACACCGGCGCCCGCGGTCTGCGCGCGATCATGGAAGAGATCATGCTCGACGTGATGTATGACCTCCCGTCCCGCGACAACATCCGGGAGTGCATCATCTCGGAAGAGGTGGTCGACCGGCGCAAGGACCCCATCCTGGTCTACGAGAGCGGCGCCGAGTGGGCCTGAGGGCGCGTCGCCCAGGGTGAACCCCGCCGCGCCCCGCACCCACACCCCCACGCGCGCGGGGGCCGTCGCCTCCGCGCCCGGTCGCGGCGCCGAGCCCCCTGCCGCGGGAGCCCCCGTTGCCCGCTCCGCCCGCCTCGACCCCGCCTGAGCTCCCGCTCAACCTCCCGGTCCTCCCGCTGCGGGACCTGCTCGTCTTCCCGCACATGGCCGCGCCTCTGGTCATCGGGCGGCCCCGCACGCGCGCCGCGCTGCAGGCGGCCTGGGCGGGCGACCGGCGGGTGCTGCTGGTCACCCAGCGGTCGGCCGCGGTGGCCGAGCCCACGCTCGGGGATGTGTACCCGGTCGGGGTGGTCGCGCGGGTGCTCTCGCTGTTGACCCTGCCCGACGAGAGCCTGAAGGTCCATGTCGAGGGCCTGTTTCGGGCGCGGATCGTCGAGTGGTGGGACCGCGTTGAGCGGGTCGACGCCCGCTGCGCCCCGGCGATGGACCGGGTCGTCGCGCCCGACGTCGATCTGAGCGCGATGGCCGCCGAGCTCAAAGAGGTCTTCGCCGCCTACGCCCGCCTGCACCGCGGCGTCGCCCCCGAGATGGTGCTGGCCGTCGAGGCCATCGACCAGCCCAGCCGCCTCGTGGACGCGCTCGCCGGCCATGCCCCGCTGCACCAAGAAGAGCGGGTCGCCCTGCTCGAGGACACCGACCCGGCCAGCCGCATCCAGCGGGTGCTCCGCTTCCTGCGCGGCGAGATCGACGTGCTGCAGGTCGAGCGAAAGATCAAGTCCCGGGTGCGCAAGCAGCTCGAGCGCGGGGCCGAGGAGCCGCCCCCGGCCGAGGCGGGGCCCACCGGCGGCGGCGGCGAGCGCGACGAGTTCCGGGCCGAGCTGGCCGAGCTCGAGGCGCGGGTGGCGGCCAAGGCGCTGAGCCCGCAGGCCCAAGAGCGGGTGGAGCGCGAGCTGCGCAAGCTGCGCGTGATGAGCCCGATGAGCGCCGAGGCGACGGTGATCCGCACCTGGATCGACGCGGTGCTCGCGCTGCCCTGGCAGGCCTGGTCCACCGCGCCCCTGGACCTGTCCTGGGCCCGCCGCTGCCTCGATGAAGACCACCACGGCCTGCGCAAGGTCAAAGACCGCGTGCTTGAGCACATCGCGGTGAGCCAGCGGGTCGGCCGTCCGCCCGGCGCGGTGCTGTGCCTCGTCGGCCCGCCTGGCGTCGGCAAGACCTCGCTGGCGCGGTCGATCGCCCGGGCGATGCGCAGGCCCTTTGTGCGCCAAGCGCTGGGCGGGGTGCGCGACGAGGCCGAGATCCGCGGCCACCGCCGCACCTACATCGGCGCCCTGCCCGGCAAGCTCATGGCCGGCCTGCGCCGCTCGGGCACGTCAGATCCGGTCTTCTTGCTCGACGAGATCGACAAGATGTCGACCGACTTCCGCGGCGATCCGAGCGCGGCGCTGCTCGAGGTCCTTGACCCTGAGCAGAACCAAGCCTTCTGCGATCACTACCTCGACCTCGACTATGACCTCAGCAAGGTCATGTTCATCTGCACGGCCAACGAGCTCAGCGGCATCCCCGCGCCGCTGCAAGACCGCCTCGAGGTGCTGCACCTCGGCGGCTACACCGAGGCCGAGAAGCGGTTCATCGCCCGGCGCTACCTCATCCCGCGGCAGCGCGAGCAGAACGGCGTCAGCGCCGAGCAGGTGCTCGTCGCGCCCTCGGCGGTCGACCGCCTGATCCAGGACTACACCCGCGAGGCGGGGGTCCGCGGCCTGGATCGCCACGTCGCCACGCTGCTGCGCAAGGCCGCCCGGCGCCTCGGCGAGCCTGGCGCGCCGGCCCGCTTGCGCATCGACGGCGCCCGGGTCGAGCGCCTGCTCGGCGCGCCCCGCGCCCCGCGGGCGGCGGTGGACGGCCAGGCCCGCGTCGGCCTCGTGCACGGCCTCGCCGTGACCCCGTGGGGCGGCGAGCTGCTCGACATCGAGGTCGCCGCGCTGCCCGGCAAGGGGCGGCTCATCTTGACCGGCCGGCTCGGGGACTGGCTCAAAGAGAGCGCTGAGGCCGCGCTCAGCTACCTGCGGGCCCGCGCGGGCGCGCTCGGGCTGCCGGCGCACTTCCACGAGCAGGTCGACCTGCACGTGCACTACCCGGGCAACGGCCTCAAGACCGACGGGCCCAGCGCCGGCGTCGCGATGTGCACCGCGATGGTCAGCGCGCTGCTCGGCGTGCCGACCCGCCCCGACCTGGCGATGACCGGCGAGATCAGCCTGCGGGGCGAGATCTTCCCCATCGGCGGGCTGCGGGACAAGCTGATGGCGGCGCGCCGGGCCGGCTGCACCGCGGCGGCCTTCCCACGCCGCAACGCGCCCGAGCAGCGGGAGCTGCCCGCGGCGCTGCGGGCCGGGCTGGAGCTGCACGCGGTCGGCCACATGGACGAGCTGCTGCCGCTCGCGCTGCGCTGGCCGGGGGGCGTGGCGCCCGCGCTCGGCGAGGCGCAGCCGCCAAGCTGGAGGGTCGTCGACCCGCAGAAAAGTCCAGCGACGGAGCCTTGACGGGCAGGGCGGGTCTCAATAGATGGCGTGGGAATCCGGCGGCGGCCGTGAAAGGGTGGGCTGAAGCCAAGCAGGACCCCTGTTTGGCTTGGTTCATCCGGGCGCTGCCGCCGTCGGGTTCTTTGTGTACTGGGCGCGGGGAATGGGCCCTTCGATTTGGGCGGATAGCTCAGTCGGGAGAGCGGCAGCCTTACAAGCTGCGGGTCGCAGGTTCGAGCCCTGTTCCGCCTACTTTGTTTGACTTGAGGGTGTGTTGTGCCACCAGCGATGGTGGGTTGTGGGATGGTAGTTCAGCCGGTTAGAACGCTGGCCTGTCACGCCAGAGGCCGCGGGTTCGAGTCCCGTCCATCCCGCCACTTCAGGGCCTCGTCCTCCCCGGACGGGGCCCTGCTCGTTTTGCCCGCGAGGTGTCTGTGCTGCGCCCCCTCCGCCCCGGCCTGCTGCTCCTCGCCCTCGCGCCGGCCGGCCTCTGGGCGGGGCAGCCCACCAAGCACCCGGCCCCCGAGGAGCGCGGGGCGAAGCTCTACGCCGAGGCCTGCGCGGTCTGCCACGGCCCCGACGCGCTGGGCGACGGGCCCCTAGCCCAGGCCACCCGCCGGCCCGCGCCCCGCCTCGCCGGTCAGGTGCGCGCCGAGCCCGCCGCGGTCGAGGTCCTCGCCCACGGCCGCGGCGAGATGCCGGGTTTTGGCGAGCGCTACGACGATGGTGACCTGCTGCGGATCTTGACCTTCCTCCAGAAGGTCGACCCGACCACCGGCAAGCTGCCGAAGCGGGCCGGCGCCAGCACCGCGCCCAAGCCCCCGAGGGCCACGCCGGCGAAGGCCCCCCCGGCTGAGGGTGAGGGCGGCCCCGCAGGTGAGGGGGGCGGCGAGGCGGGCGAGGGCGGCGAGGCGCCGCAGGGCTGAGGCCGCGCCCGGCGGGACCGGGCGGGCGGCCGTTGGCGCAGGCTCAGCCGGCCGGCGGCGGCGTGCGCTCGACGATGACCCGCTCGATGCGGTCGCCGGGCACGATGCGGTGCAGCACGTGCATCCCGCTCACCACCTTGCCGAAGGCGGTGTAGTTGCCGTCGAGGTGGGGCTGGGGCGACAGCGTCACAAACCACTGGCTGCCGCCGGTGTCGGGCCCCGCGAGCGCCATCCCGAGCACGCCCTCGGCGTAGGGCGTCGGGCTCAGCTCATCGGGCAGGGTCCAGCCCGGCCCGCCGCTGCCGTCGCCCCGCGGATCTCCCCCCTGGACCACGAACTCGGGCACCACCCGATGAAAACGCATCCCGTTGAACCAGCCCGTCTCGGCGAGGCGCCCCCAGGTCCAGACCGTGACCGGGGCGTCTTCGGGGTAGAGCTCGACCACGATCTCGCCGACCGAGGTGATGATCCGCGCGCTGCGCAGCTGCTCGACCTCGCCGACCGGTGCTGAGACCAAGCCGTGCCAGGCCGGGGGCGCCTTGGCCCCGAGCGCGGCGGCCAGCGCCCGCCCCTGCGCGCGCACCGGTGCCGCCCCGCTGCCGTGCAGCTTGGGCAGCAGCGCGGCCGCCCCGTCGGCGGGCTTCTTCACCAGCGGCTTCTCGCCGCCGTACAGCCGCACCAGGGCCTTGGCGCCGGCGGCGATGAGGTCTGGCTCGGTGTTGTCCTGCACCAGCTTGATCAGGCGGGCCTCGTCCTCGGCGCCGACCTTGTCGGCGAGCTGATCGAGGGCGACCGCGGCCACCATCGTGTCGAAGGCACCGAGCAGGGGCATCAGGTCGGCCTTCTTGGGCTCGAGCGCCACCAGCCGGGCCGCCGCCGCCACCCGCACCGGCCCGTCGCCGTCGTCGAGCGCGATCGTGCGCAGCACGCCCACCTCTTTGGTGTGGCGGATGGCCGCCTCGCGGATCCGGATGGGGCGGGCCGGATCGATCCAGGGCAGGGCGCTCGACAGCAGTCCCGCGGCGCCGAGCGCGTCGAGGGCGGCGGCGGCCTCGACCACCCGCAGCGCGCGGACCGTCGCGAGGTCCTCCTCGTCGCGAATATCGTCGCCAGCGTCGATCAGCGGCCGCAGCAGCCGCTCGCGGTCGAGCGACTTCACCTGCCCGACCCCGGCGATGGCCTCGAGGCGCACCGCCGGGCTCGGATCGGTGAGCAGGCGCGCGACCCCGGGCCAGCTTGCCGCGGCCGAGGCGCGGGCCGCCGCGACCCGCACCCCGACGTCGGGATCGACGATCGCGCGGGCCAGCACCTCGTCTTGCAGCCGGGCGGTCGCGCTGCTCGGCAGTGCCCCGCCGAGCCCGCCGACCACCCGCACCAGGCCGGCCTGGGTGTCGGCGTCGGGCTCGCGCAGGGCGGCGTCGGCGAGGGCCCGCTGCAGCTCGGGGCCCAGGCCCCGCGGCTTGATGCGGGCCAGCGCGAAGGCCGCCGCGCGGCGGCTCGGCGCGTCGGCGCGGCCGAGCTCGTCGACGAGGGCCTCGATGATGTCGGTGCGGTCGAGGGGCACGCCGCGGCTGGCCATGCGCCCGAGCGCCCGGCTGGCCGCGGGGGCGACCACCGCGGGGCGCAGGGGCTTGCTCTGCTCTTCGAACGCGGCGAGCAGCGCGGTGACCGCGGCGGGGCTGCCGGCTTGGCCGAGCGCATCGGCGGCCGCCGCGCGCACGGCCGCCACCGGATCGGTGTCCAGCAGGTCGATCAGGTCGCGCTCGGAGCCTGGCGTGAGGCCGAGCGCGAAGGCCGCCTCGGCCCGCAGCGCAGGGGAGGGGTCCGCCGCCGCGGTCCGCAGGCGCTCGAGGGCCTCGGGCGCCCGCTGCCGGCCCAGCGCCCGCACCGCCCGCGCGCGGGTCAGCGGGTCGGTGTGGGATAGGAAGCTGTCGAGGGCCGCGACCGGGAGGCGCTGGGCCTCGATCTGGATGATGGCCTGCTTGTCCTCTGGGGTGAGCGCCGCGGCGCGCGCGGGGGCGAGCGCGGCGGACAGCGCGAGGGCGAGCAGGGGGCGAGGGACGCGGGAGCTCATGCGCGCACCGAGGGGTGAGGGGGGCGCCTGCGCGGCAGGGCAGGGGTAGCCCGCTTCCGCCGCGCGCGTCGGCCCGGCCGGTCCGCGCGGTCCCCGCCCTGGATACGCGACCGCCATGGCCCGCCGCCCCGTCGCTCCGCCGCCGCCGACCCCCGCCGCCGCGCTCGTGGCCGCGCTGCAGCGCGTGCAGAGCCGGGGCGAGATCAAGCAGCTCGGCGCGAAGCTCGACGCCGACCCGGCGCTGCGCGCCGCCGCGCTCGCGCTGCTCGACGCCCGCGGGCTGGTGGTCGGCTTCGACGAAGACGACGCAGAGAGCGCCGATCCGGGCGAGGTGGCCGGCAAGCGCATCGTGCGCGCGCTGCTCGACCGCGCGGCCGGGGCCCAGGTGCGGACCAACCCCATCCACCGCGACGAGGCCTTCACCTGCGGCCACTGCGGCGCGGCGGTGCCGCCGGGCGGCGCCCCGGTCCGTGACCACTGCCCGGCCTGCCTGCGCAGCCTGCACGTCGACGTCGTGCCAGGGGATCGGGCGGCGGGCTGCGGGGGCCTGCTGGACCCGGTCGGGCTGCTGCTCGAGAGCGGCGGCGTGCGCGTGATCCTCCACAAGTGCCGCGCCTGCGGGGCCGAGCGGCGGGTGCGGGCACACCCCGGCGATGCCTGGCCGCCGAGCCTCGATCCGCGAGACCTGCCGCGCGGACCGGGGCCGGCGTGAGCCCGCGGGGCGCCCGCGCGCCAGGGCGCCTGCCCGAGCGGGTGCTCGAGGTGGTGCGCCGCGAGCGGCTGTGGGCGCCGGGCGCGCCGGTCGCCGTGGCCTGCTCGGGCGGACTCGACAGCAGCGCGCTGCTGGTTGCCCTGCACGAGACCCGTGCCGCGCACGGCGCCGCGCTGCGGGTGCTCAGCGTCGATCATGGCCTCCGCCCAGCCGCGGCGGCCGAGGCCGCAGAGGTGGCGGCGCTGGCCGCCTCCCTCGGCCTGCCCTTCACGCTGCTGCGCCTCGGGCTGCCGCCCGGCCCCGATCTGGCCGCCCGGGCCCGCGCCGCCCGCCGCGCCGCGCTGGTCGAGGCCGCCGGGGCCGGCGCCGCGGTGGCCACCGGGCACCACGCCGACGATCAGGCCGAGACGGTGCTCCAGAGGCTGTTCTCGGGCGCTGGTGCCCGGGGCCTGGCCGGGCTGCGGCCGGCCGCGGGCCCCTTCGTCCACCCCCTCATCGAAGAGGAGCGCGCCGATCTGCGGGCCTTCGCGGCGCTCCGCGGCCTGCGCTGGTGCGAGGACCCGAGCAACCCGAGCTCGCAGCGCGGCCGCCTCCGGGCGCTGCTCGCCGCGACGCTGGGCCGGGGCCCGGTGCGCGCCTTGGCCCGCTCCGCCCGCCTGCTCGCCCAGGATGATGCGCTGCTCGATCTGCTCGCCGCCGACGCCCTCGCCGGGCTCACCGCGGCGGACCCCAGCCGCCTGCCGATGGCCGGCCTGCGCGCGCTGCACCCCGCGCTCGGCGCCCGGGCCCTGCGCGCCTTCCTCGGGCCCCCGCTCCCCGGCGCCGCCGATCTCGACGCGGTGCTGCGGTGGGAGGGCGGCGGCCAGCGGCTGCGCTTGCCCGACGGCGGCTCGGTGGTGCTCCGCGGCGGCGCCCTCCAGCGCTGGTCGGCCGCGGCGGGCCCCGACCCCGACGGCGGCTGAGCCGAGGCGCCACGAGCGGCGCGGCCGGGCCGCCGCTCAGCCACAGGCGGGGTGGAGGGGCAGGGGCTCGCCGAGGACATCGGCGTAGAGGGCGTTGGCGGCCCGGACCATCGCCGCGGTCGACCAGTCGCGCAGGGCCCGGGCCTGGGCCCGCGCGCGGGCGGCGGGGGCGAGCTGGATCGCCGCCGCGATGCCCGCGTCCAGGTCGTCCCCATCGGTCGGGTCGACCAAGATCCCGTCGGCGCCGACCAGCTCGGGCAGGCCGCCCACCCGGCTGGCCACCACCGGCACCCCGGTCATCATGGCCTGCACCACGCTGATCCCGAGGCCTTCGCGCCGGCTGGGCTGGGCGAGGCAGCGGGCGCCAGCGAGCAGGGCCGCCACGTCCTCGCGCTGGCCGAGGCCGGTCAAGGCGCCGCGGTAGGCCGGGCCCTCCCCGGTCCCGGGTCCAGCGGCGGCGAAGCGCAGCCCGGCCATCCGGGCAGCGGCGCCGGCGAGCAGGTCGTGGCCCTTGTCGGGGACGGCGGCGCCGAGCGCGAGCACGTCGGGCGCGTCGGGGGCGGGCGCGGCGGCGGGCAAGGGGTCGGCGCCGCCGGGGACGAAGCGCACCCCCCGGCAGCCGGCCTGCTCCAAGAGGGCGGCCACCGCCTGGCTGCAGGCGGCGAAGGCCTCGGGGCGGCGGTACTTCCAGCCCGCCCGCACCGGGTGGTCGACCCAGCGGTGCACCACCAGCGGCGCGCGCAGCAGGGCGCAGTGGCCGTGGGCGTGGCTCGTGTGGGCGATGTGCAGGCGGGCGCCGACCGCGGCGAGGCGCAGCGCGGTCAGCGGGTGGGCGCCCCGCCCGATCGGCACCCGGCGGACGCCGAGCGGGCCGAGCTCGGCCCACAGCCGGCCGGCCGGCGGGCAGGCCACCGCGAGGTCGATGCCCGCGGCCGATTGGTCCCGGGCGAGGCGGAGCAGGAGCTGCTGGCCGCCGCGCCACTCGGTGGCGGTGTCCACGTGGAGCAGCGCGGGAGGGGGCGTTCCCAAGGGCACTCCGCGCGCCCGCCGCGGCGCCCCGCTGGGATATGCCGGCCCGTCCGCCGGCGCAGCCTCCGCGCCCGGCCCCCTTCTCGTGTGCAGGAGCGCCCGTGTCGCACCTCCTCCCCCGCGCCCGCTTCGCCTGGGCCGCCGCCGCGGCGCTGGGCCTCAGCGCGCCGGCCGCCGCCCAAGACGTGGCCTTTGAGCAGTACAGCCTCAAGAACGGCATGAACGTCATCCTGATGCCCGACCACAGCCTGCCCCAGGTCGTGGTCAACATCTGGTACGGGGTCGGCGCCAAAGACGAGCTCGTCGGCCGCACCGGCTTCGCGCACCTTTTTGAGCACCTGATGTTCATGGGCACGACCCGCCTGCCCGGCGCGGGCTTCGACGAGAAGATGGAGGCGGTCGGCGGCTGGAACAACGCCTGGACCAGCGAGGACGCCACCGACTACTTCGACGTCGGCCCGGCCCACATCCTGCCGCTGTTCTTGTGGATGGAGGCCGACCGCATGGACGGCCTCGACGGCGCGATGACCAAAGAGAAGGTCGACAAGCAGCGCGACGTGGTGCGCAACGAGCGCCGCCAGAGCTACGAAGACGCCCCCTACGGCGAGGGTTGGCTGGTCCTGCCCGAGCTGCTCTACCCGCCCGGCCACCCCTACGCGCACTCGGTCATCGGCAGCCACGCCGATCTCGAGGCCGCCTCGGTCGACGACGTCGTCTCGTTCTTCAACCGCTGGTATGTCCCGAACAACGCCAGCCTCGTCATCGCCGGCGACTTTGAGCCCGCGCAGATCAAGCTGCAGGTCGAGCAGCTCTTCGGTGGCCTCGAGCCCCGGCCGCTGCCCACGCGCATCCCGGCGCCGGCCCCCGACAAGCCGCAGAAGGCCCTGGTCGAGGTCCGCGACCAGGTCGACCTGCCCAAGACCATGCTGGTCTGGCACAGCCCGGCCGCCCTGCAGCCGGGCGACGCGGCGATGGAGTTCGTCGCCGACATCCTCGGCGCCGGTCGGGCCAGCCGCCTGCACCGCGCCCTGGTCGAAGACAAGCGCCTGGCCACCGAGGCGAGCGCGGCCCAGTACGGGCAGCTCCACAGCGGCATCTTCATGATCGAGGCGCTGCCCGCCGAGGGCGGCGGCCTGCAGGCGGTCGAGGACGCCGTGATGGCCGAGATCCAGCGCCTCGCGACCGAGGGGCCGACCCCCGATGAGCTCGAGCGCACCCGCAACCAGCGCGCGCTGTCGATGCTGCAGGGCCTCGAGTCGCTCCAAGACCGGGCGACGATGCTCAACCGCTACCACTACCACGTGGGCCGCCCCGACTTCCTCGCCACCCACCTCGCGGCCTACAAGGCCGTCGACGCGGCCGCGGTCAAGGCGGCCGCCGCCACCCTCAACGTCGAGCGCCGCGCTGTTGTGCGCGTGCTGCCCGAGCCCGCCGCCGCGGGGGGGAACTGAGATGAGCCGCGCCCTTCGCCCCGCCCTGCTCCTCGCCGCGCTGCTGACCGCCTGCCCCAAGCAGCCCGCCGGCGGCGCCATCCCCGAGATCCCCCCGGCGCTCTCGGCCGAGGCCGAGTTCGTGCCGCCCGCGCCGGTGGCCCTCGCCGGGCCGGCGGGCAGCCGCCTCTGGGTCGCGCCCCGCCCTGGCCTCCCCCTGGTGAGCCTGCGCCTCGTGCTCCCCGGCGGCGCGGTCACCGATCCCGCCGAGCGCCCGGGCCTCGCCTCGATGGCCGACGCCGCGGTGCTGCGCGGCGCCGGTGCGCGCGACGCGGCGGCCTTCGCTGCCTTTGCCGCGCTGCACGCCATTGAGATGGACGTGTCGACCAGCAAGCTCGGCACGGTGGTCCACGTCGACTGCCAGGCCGACAAGCTCGACCTCGCGCTGGGCCTGCTCGCCGACGTCGTGCTCAAGCCCCGCTTTGACGCCCCCGCGGTCAGCCTGCTCGTCGAAGAGCGCGTCGCTCAGCTGACCCAAGAGGCGGACGAGCCCCGCGTGGTCGCCGCCCAGGTCGGCGACCGGGTCTGGTACTCCGCGCAGAGCCCGATGGGGCGCCCGACCGACGGCACGCTGGCCGCGGTCAAGGCGATGGACGGCGCGGCGCTGCAGGCGAGCTGGGCCGCCCGTGCCCAGCCGGCCGGCGCCACGGTGATCGCCTCGGGGGCGGTCGAGGCCGAGGCCCTGCGCGCGGCGCTGGACCGCCACCTCGGCGCCTGGACCGCGGGCGCGCCCGCCGCGGCGCCTGCGCCGGTCAGCGCGGGCCTGCCGCCCGCCCCAGGCGGGCCCCGCCTCACCTTGGTCGACAACCCCGGCGCATCCCAGACCGTGCTGCGGGTGCTGCTGCCCGGGCCGAGCCTCGGCGATCCCGACCGCGCCGCGACCGAGCTCGGCGCGGTGGTGCTCGGCGGCACCTTCACCAGCCGGCTCAACCGCTTGCTGCGCGAAGAGAAGGGCTACACCTACGGCGCCCGCGCGGCCCTCGAGAGCCGGCCGAGCAGCGGCCGCGTGGTGGTCGCCACCAACGTCTTCCTCGACAAGACCGGTCCGGCCCTCGAGGACCTGCTGCGCGAGCTGAGCCGCTTTGGCGCGGGGGTCGACGAGGGCGAGCTGCGCAAGGCCCAAGGCGCCGTGCGCACCGATGAGATCGAGGCGGCGGGCACCCGCGGCGCGGTGGCCGACGCCTTGGCCGATCTGGCGCTGAACGGCCGGGCCCCCGACGCGCTGGCGACCGACCTGCGGGCCGCGCTGGCCGTGCCCGAGGCCCAGGTCGACGGCGTCGCCAAGGCCCTGCTCACGCGCGGTGTGCAGATCGTCGTGGTCGGCGATCTGAGCAAGGTGCGCGCCCCGGTCGAGGCGGCGGTGGCCGCGGCCCTGGGCGCGGCCCCGGCGGTCGAGCAGCGCGACGTGCACGGCGAGCTGGTGACCCCGTAGTCCCCCGGTCGGAGCTCGTCGTGGCCGCCTCTCGCCTCGCCCGCCTCGCCTTTGAGCTGGAGCGCCTCGGGCTCCCCCACGAGGAGCTGATGCTCCTGCACGCAGAGGCCGCCGCGCTCGAGCGCCCGCCCTCGCTGGCCGGGCGCCTCGGCGCGCAAGCCTCGCAGCTCGCGCGCAGCCAGTGGGCGCGGGTGCTCGGCGAGTGGCAAGAGAGCCGGGAGGCGTGGCGCTTGTTGCAGCGGCGGGCCTCGGGCGGGCCGCCGTTGAGCGCCGAGGAAGAGGACCAGCTGCGCGACCAGCTCCTCGACCTGCTGCGGCTGGTCCCGGCCGGCATCGTGGCCTCGGCCAGCTTCGCCATCCCCCTGCCCGGGGCGTTCTTGCTGACCCCGGCGCTGCTCTCGCGCCTCGGCCTGCTCCCAAGCCGGTGGCGTGAGGCGCGCCTCACCGCCCGCCTGCAAGACGAGGTGGAGCGGGTCCGCGCCGCCGGGCAGGAGGGCCTGGCCCAGCGCCTCGGCCAGATCCGCGCCGCGCTCGAAGAGGAGGCCGAGGCCCGCGAGCGGGTCGCCCGCGACGCGGCCCTGCTGCGCAGCTGGGATCAGGACGGCGACGGCAAGTGGAGCGCCGAGGAGCGGGCCGTCTACGCCCGGGCGGTCGAGGAGACCGCCGCCCGCGCCGTGGCCGACGGCGAGGCCCGGCGCTGGTTCGTGCTGGCCGAGGATCGGGTCTTCGGCCCGACCCGCCTCGCGCCGCTGCTGGCCCTCGAGGGGCCCGGGGCGCTGCTGGTGCGGCCCGACGTGGCCCTGGGCTGGGTGGCGCTGGCCGATCTGCAGCGGGCGCTGCAGCCGGCCGAGCCCTCGCCTCCGGCGCTGTTTGAGGCCGAGACGCTCCGCATCCCCGCGGCCAGCGCGCCCACCCGCCTGCGCTGAGCGGGCCCGGCCGCGTGCCCCGCGCTCCGCCGCCCGCGCCGCCGCCCGCCCG